>NZ_JBFBBS010000022.1:0-119304 GCF_040682835.1 Streptomyces sp. NPDC051104
TGGACGGCGTACCGCCGTTCGTCTGGCACGGCTCCATCCGCTCCCCGGAGATCGCCGAGCAGGCCGCCTTCTACGGCGACGGCTTCTTCCACAACGACATCTTCTGGCCCGCCGACCACACCAAGCGCATGGTCCAGCTCTACCGGCGACGGTACGCCCACTACGGTCACGGCCGGCCCGAGGAGGCCATCGTCGGCCTGGTTCGGGCAGGTGTTCATGCGGAAGAACTCCCAGGACTCCGTACGGGAATTTCGCCCCTACTTCGACAACGCGCCGGTGTACGGGCACGGGCCGTCCCTCGAGGACTTCACCGAGCAGACCCCGCTGACCGTCGGGTCGCCGCAGCAGGTCATCGAACGGACGCTGTCCTTCCGTGAGACCGTCGGCGACTACCAGCGGCAGCTTTTCCTGATGGACCACGCGGGACTGCCCCTGAAGACGGTCCTGGAGCAGCTCGACCTCCTCGGTGAAGAGGTGGTGCCCGTGCTGCGCAAGGAGTTCGCGATCGGCCGCCCGGCCGACGTGCCGGACGCTCCCACCCATGAGTCCCTGCGATCCGTCCAGGAGGTGTCCGCCGCATGAAGCTCGTCGCCGTGTCCGCGGGGCTGAGCACCCCGTCGTCCACACGCCTGCTCGCCGACCGTCTCGCCGAGTCGGCCCGCCGTGAACTCGCCGCCCAGGGCCACGAGGTGGAGACGGAGGTGATCGAGCTGCGGGAACTGACCGTCGCCGTCGCCAACCACCTCGTCACCGGCCTCCCGTCGCCCCAACTGGCCACCGTCATCGACGCGGTGACGGGCGCCCACGGCCTGATCGCCGTGACCCCCGTGTTCACCGCCTCCTACAGCGGGCTGTTCAAGTCCTTCTTCGACCTGATCGACCCGGACGCCCTCACCGGGACACCGGTCCTGATCGGGGCGGCGGGAGGCACGGCCCGCCACTCCCTGGTCCTGGAGCACGCCCTGCGCCCGCTCTTCGCCTACCTGCGTGCCACCGTCGTACCCACCGCGGTGTACGCGGCGTCGGAGGACTGAGGATCCAGGGGTGACGAGTACACCGAGGGTCTGCCCGCGCGGATACGGCGGGCGGCGGGGAGCTGGCCGCCCTGATGGCCGCCCGCCCGGTAGAGGAGACACCCGAGGACGACATCACCGCGCTCGAGCGGCAGCTCTCCGACCTGCGCTTCTATTGAGACCGGTCGGGACGCGGTCCGCGGACGCCGGCGTCCGGCGCTCATCCGTCCGGCTGGAGCTTCCCCCGCAGCTGGCCACGGGAGGTGATCCCGAGTTTCGGGTAGATCCGGTACAGGTGCGCTGCGACGGTGCGGTGGGAGAGGTGGAGCTGCCGGCCTATCTCCCGGTTGGAGAGCCCCGTCGCGGCCAGTTGCGCGATCTGCAGTTCCTGTGGCGTGAGCAGGGCCGTTCTCCTCCGCGAGCCGGATGGCCTCGGAAACGCTCGGCAGGCCCGATTTCCAGTCCACGATGTGCGCCGAGGCGAACGACAGGGACACCAGGGTCTGCCCGAGGAGCCCCAGCCGCCCCTGGGCCCGCAGACCGGCCGCAACGTGCCGCAGGAATCCCGTCGCGCGGTCGTAGCCGCCCATCATCGTGGCCGCCGTGCCGAGCGTGGCGGCGGCGAGGGCATCGTAGCCGCCCTCGCTCTCCAGGCGCTCGAACCGCTCGATCACCGATGCACCACGCTCGAACGGGGCGGCGGCGGCCAGGACGTACACCAGCTCGGCGTGCAGCTCCGGCACGGGCAGCCGCTCGGCCGCAGCCGCCACACGCTCGCGCAGAGCACGCTCCGGGTGGAACCAGAAGCATCGTCGGGCGGCGGCTCGCAGAAGCCCGAGCGCGAGTTGGGGGTCGCCGGCGGCCGCCGCCTCCTCCGCCGTGGTGATGAGCAGGTGCTGTTCTCCAAGGCCTTGCTGACGACGGTCCTGTTCACCGCCGGTTCGATAGCCGGGCAGTTCGTGGTCGGCCTGGCCCTCGCCCTGTTCTTCCAGCGCCGATTCCCGCTCGGCGGCGTACTGCGGTCGCTGTTGCTGCTGCCGTGGCTGCTGCCGCTGGTCGTCTCCGGGACGACGTGGAGGTGGATGCTCGGCCCCGACGACGGAGTCGTCAACGAGGCGCTGCGCGACCTCCACCTCCTGTCGTCCGGCATACCCTGGCTCACCGGCACCTCACAGGCGCTCGTGTCGGTGATCCTCATCAACATCTGGGTGGGCATCCCGTTCAACACCGCGATCCTGTACGGCGGCCTGCAGGACATCCCCGCGCATCTGTACGAGGCGGCGAAGCTGGACGGAGCCGGTCCGGTGGCCTCGTTCCGCCATGTCACCTGGCCGCTGCTGCGCCCCGTGGTCAACGTCGTGCTGGTGCTGGGCGTGGTCTACACGGTCAAGGTGCTGGACCTCATCCTCATGGTCACCGGCGGAGGACCGGCCGACGCCACCCAGACCCTCGCCACCCTGTCCTATGAACTGTCCTTCCGGCAGTTCGAGTTCGGGCGCGGTGCCGCGATGAGCAACGTACTGGTCGCCGTCTCGCTCGTCTTCGCCTTCGTCCATCTGCGCGCCCACCGGCGCGCCCGGCACGCCTGAGAGGGGATCCCGTGAAGCGCCCACCGAGCCGTGGCCTGGCGTCCACGATGGTCGGGATCGTCCGGCGTGGCGTTCAGCCTCGCGCTCGCCGCACCGGCGGCCTACGCGCTGGCCCACCTCCCCGTCCGGAGAATCAACCTCGTGCTCTTCGGCGTCCTGATCACACAGATGGTGCCGGGCATCGCCGTGGCCAACGCGCTCTACAACGCCTACAACGACCTGGGACTCCTCAACTCCTCCCTCGGGCTGATCCTCGCCGACTCCACCGCCGGGGTCCCCTTCGCGATCATCATCCTGCGTTCGTTCATGCAGGGCATCCCCAGGGAGATCATCGAGGCCGCGCGCGTCGACGGCGCCGGGAGGCTGCGCACCTTCCGCTCCGTGGTGCCCCGCTGAGCACCAACGCGCTGATCACCGCGGCGCTCTTCACCTTCCTCTTCGCCTGGAGCGACTTCCTCTTCGCTCTCACACTGACCACCACGGAGACCGTGCGGCCGATCGCCCTCGGAATATACGAGTACATCGGCGCGCACACGAACCAGTGGAACGCCATCATGGCCACCGCGGTCCTGGCGTCCGCCCCGGCGGCCGTGCTGCTCGTCATCGCCCAGCGCCACGTCGCCGCCGGCGCCACGAGCGGGGCCGTCAAGCGAGGGACGGTCCGGTCTCCGTCCGGTCCGTCGGAACAGTGGAAGCGGACACGGCGGAGTGCGGTCCTGGTCAGTTGTCCCGGAAGAGACCAGTGAGCGCCGTGACGGGACAACCTCAGCGGCTGTGCTGCTGCGCTGCTCCACTGTGTGCCGGACAGAGCACCGGAGCAAGGCTCTCTGCGGAGCGCCTACCCTTGAGCCATGACCAGCAGCAGCGACCGGAGCCCGGCAGTGGACGTTCGATCATCTAAGACATATGAAATTCGTACCTACGGGTGTCAGATGAACGTCCACGATTCCGAGCGATTGGCCGGGCTGCTCGAAGAGGCCGGGTACGTGCGTGCGCCCGAGGGGGCGGACGGCGACGCGGACGTGGTCGTCTTCAACACCTGCGCCGTGAGGGAGAACGCGGACAACCGGCTCTACGGCAACCTCGGCCGCCTCGCGCCGAAGAAAGCCGTCCGGCCCGGCATGCAGATCGCCGTCGGCGGCTGCCTGGCGCAGAAGGACCGCGACACCATCGTGAAGAAGGCGCCCTGGGTGGACGTCGTCTTCGGCACGCACAACATCGGCAAGCTGCCCGTTCTGCTGGAGCGCGCCCGCGTGCAGCAGGAGGCGCAGGTCGAGATCGCCGAGTCGCTGGAGGCGTTCCCGTCGACGCTCCCGACGCGGCGCGAGAGCGCCTACGCGGCATGGGTGTCGATCTCCGTCGGCTGCAACAACACCTGCACCTTCTGTATCGTCCCGGCGCTGCGCGGCAAGGAGAAGGACCGCCGCCCGGGCGACATCCTCGCCGAGGTCGAGGCCCTGGTCGCCGAGGGCGTCTCCGAGATCACGCTGCTCGGGCAGAACGTGAACGCCTACGGCTCCGACATCGGCGACCGCGAGGCCTTCAGCAAGCTGCTGCGCGCCTGCGGGAACATCGACGGCCTGGAGCGCGTCCGCTTCACCTCCCCGCACCCGCGCGACTTCACCGACGACGTCATCGCGGCCATGGCCGAGACCCCGAACGTGATGCCGCAGCTGCACATGCCGCTGCAGTCCGGCTCGGACGCCGTGCTCAAGGCCATGCGCCGCTCCTACCGCCAGGAGCGCTACCTGGGGATCATCGAGAAGGTGCGCGCCGCCATCCCGCACGCCGCGATCACCACCGACATCATCGTCGGATTCCCCGGGGAGACCGAGGAGGACTTCGAGCAGACGCTGCACGTGGTGCGCGAGGCGCGGTTCGCGCAGGCGTTCACCTTCCAGTACTCCAAGCGGCCCGGCACCCCGGCCGCCGAGATGGAGAACCAGATCCCCAAGGAGGTCGTCCAGGCGCGCTACGAGCGGCTCGTCGCCCTCCAGGAGGAGATCTCCTGGGAGGAGAACAAGAAGCAGGTCGGCCGCACCATCGAGCTGATGGTCGCCGAGGGCGAGGGGCGCAAGGACGGCGCCACCCACCGACTGTCCGGCCGCGCCCCCGACAACCGCCTGGTCCACTTCACCAAGCCGGAACAAGAGGTGCGCCCCGGTGACGTGGTGACCGTCGAGGTGACGTACGCCGCCCCGCACCACCTCCTCGCCGAGGGGCCCGTCCTCGACGTGCGCCGCACGCGCGCGGGCGACGCGTGGGCCAAGCGGAACGCGGCGGAGGCCGCCAAGCCGGTCGGCGTGATGCTGGGTCTGCCGAAGGTCGGCGTACCCGCGCCGCTGACGGTGGCCACCGCCGGTGCCTGCGGCTGCGACTGACGCCACCGCCACCGCCGAACGCGGCGTCGGGCCCGGTTAGGCTGCGGATCATGCTTGTCGCCGCCGCCGTCTGCCCCTGTCCGCCCCTGCTCGTGCCCGAGGTCGCCGCGGGTGCGGCGCCCGAACTGGACGGAGCCCGCGCCGCCTGCAAGGACGCGCTGGGCGTGCTCGCCGCCGCCCGCCCCGACCGGCTGGTGGTCGTCGGGCCCGCCGGGGAGGGTGAGGAGGGCACCTACGCGGAGGGGGCGCGGGGGTCGTTCCGGGGCTTCGGCGTGGACGTCGACGTACGGCTGGGTGCGGGCGGTACGGCTCAGGAGCGTGAGCTTCCGCCGTCGCTCGCGGTCGCAGCGTGGCTGCTGGAGCGCACGCGCTGGGCCGGCGCGCCCGTGGAGGGCCTGGGAGTGCCGGAACTCCTGGCCCCCGAGCGGTGCGCAGAGGTCGGAGCCGGGCTCGCCGCCCAGGCCGAGCGGACGGCCCTGCTGATCATGGGCGACGCCAGCGCGTGCCGCTCGGTGAAGGCACCGGGCTACCTGGACGAGCGCGCGGCCGACTTCGACGCGGAGGTCGCGCGGGCGCTGGGTGCGGCGGACGTGACGGCCCTGAGATCCCTTGACCCGGCCCTGGCCCACGCATTGCAGGCCCGCGGCAGGGCCCCTTGGCAGATCCTCGCGGGCGCGGCGGAAGGCGTGCGCCTGTCCGGCAACCTGCTGTACGACGAGGCGCCGTACGGCGTGGGGTACGTGGTGGCCGCCTGGTCGTAGCGGTCCTGTGAGCGCGGCCGCCGGGTTCGGGAAGCTCCTGCCGTGGTACCGCGACACGGCGGACGGCCGGGAGGCCGTGGCCCCGCGGTCGTCCGTCGATGGGTGACGCGTTGTCCGGAGCTTGATCAGGAGGCCGAAGGCGGCTGCGGTGTCTCCGGGGGCGCCGCTTCGCCGGTCGACGGGCCGGTGTCCCCGTGGGCGAGGCGCTCCACCGCGTGCTTCGCCTTGTCCGTGCCCGTGTGGATCTTGTCGCTGTACTTGCCCTTGGTCCGCTCGTCGATCATCTTCGCGGCCTTGTCGAGGCCACGGTCGACCTTGTCCTCGTGCTGCTGCGCGAGGCCCGAGACCTTGGCTTTCAGGTTGTCCACGAGACCCATGGTCCACCTTCCCTGGCTCAAGCGGTTACGTACGGGCGCCCTCGTCGGCCTCGCTGTCGGCGGCCTTCTCGGCGGACTGCTGCTTCGGGATGCCGACCCCGTCGTCGGCGGCCTCCGCGCCCTTCTGCGGCGCGCCCTCCGGCTTCCCGTCGGGCTCGGCCGCCCCCGCGTCCTTCACCACGTCCGTCGCTCCCGCCTCGGCACCCTCCGCAGCCTGTGCGGCCTCCGCCTCGGCCGACCGGCCCTCCTCGGTCGTCCTCGACCTCCGGAGAAGCCGTGCAAAAACGCCCATATCCACTCCATACGTTACTCGTGCGGGCGAAATGCCGTGTAGCCCGGTGCGTCCCGTTGCGTCGCCCCGGGTCACCTGTTCTCGAACCGGTGACCGGAACCACGCAACAGGCAACGACCCCCCACTCGGGGCGTCACGTAACTCGTTCGAGGCGGCGTCCGGAGGTTTGCGAGACTGTTGCGGTGAGTAGTGCAGCCCCCGCGCCGCGGGTCATCGCCGTCGTCGGACCGACCGCGGCCGGAAAGTCCGATCTGGGAGTATTCCTGGCCCAGCAGCTCGGCGGGGAGGTCGTCAACGCCGACTCCATGCAGCTCTACCGGGGGATGGACATCGGCACCGCCAAGCTGACGCCCGAGGAGCGCGGCGGCGTTCCGCACCATCTGCTGGACATCTGGGACATGACGGTGACGGCGTCCGTCGCCGAGTACCAGCGCCTCGCCCGCGCCCGTATCGACGCGCTGCTCGCCGAGGGTCGCTGGCCCGTCCTGGTGGGCGGCTCGGGGCTGTACGTGCGCGGCGCGGTCGACAACCTGGAGTTCCCCGGCACCGACCCCGAGGTGCGCGCCCGGCTCGAGGAGGAGCTCGCCCTGCGCGGCTCCGGAGCACTCCACGCGCGCCTGGCGGCCGCCGACCCGGAGGCCGCCCAGGCGATCCTGCCGAGCAACGGCCGCCGGATCGTCCGGGCCCTGGAGGTCATCGAGATCACCGGCCGGCCCTTCACCGCCAACCTCCCGGGTCACGACTCGGTCTACGACACCGTCCAGATCGGCGTCGACGTCAGCCGGCCCGAGCTGGACGAACGGATCGCACGCCGGGTCGACCGGATGTGGGAGGCGGGGCTCGTGGACGAGGTACGGGCGCTGGAGGCGCAGGGTCTGCGCGAGGGGCGTACGGCGTCGCGCGCGCTCGGATATCAGCAGGTGCTCACGGCGCTCGCGGGGGAGTGCACGCTGGAAGAGGCGCGCGTCGAGACCGTACGCGCCACCAAGCGCTTCGCGCGCCGTCAGGACTCCTGGTTCCGCCGTGACCCGCGCGTGCACTGGCTCAGCGGTGCCGCGGACGACCTCGGGGAACTTCCGCACCTCGCGCTGGCGTTGATCGAACGACCGGTTACAGCCTGATCACGTGATGGCATCGGGACGCTCCGGCCGTCATCCGGGCCTCGTGCGGCATGCCATCATCGAGCTTCGATCGACCAAGTGAGTCCGAGTTGGGAGGGCGCGTGGCGATGGAGGCCGGCCCTCGCGACACCGCACAAGGCGCGCAGCACGGGACCGCGCAGGACGAGGACCCAAGGCTCAGTTCCGACGGTCCGGACGAGCAGCTCCCGGGCGGTGTGACCGACGACGGGCCGGACGTGGACGAGCTGTCCACCGGGCTCGAGGTCGAGGTCGAGCTGCGCCCGCAGCGCCGGCTGCGGATCTGGCAGCTCGCCCCGATCGTGGGGCTGGCCGCGGTCGGCTCCCTGATGTTCGCCTTCCCGCTGGCGTTCGAGTTCGGCGACGGCGGCGCCGTCGTCGCCATGCTCGGCCTGCTGATCTGCTCGTGCGCGGCCGGCTGGGGCATGATGGCCGCGCGGCGCGTCGGTTACACGTGGCCCGGCCTGCCGCAGCGCGGCTCCGGGCGGCGCCCGGACTGGCGTGTCGTCCTCGGGTACGCCGTGGTGGTCGTCGCGGTCGTCGCGATGGCCGTGTGGCGCGTGGCCCGGCTGCGCTGACCACCCTCGCCGGGCGCGGCTGACGCCGCTGTCGTACCGGCCTCGCCGTACGCCGCTGTCGTACTCACCCCGTACGATCGAGGAATGAGCACGCGGATCGCCTTCCTCAAGGGTCACGGCACGGAAAACGACTTCGTGATCATCCCGGACCCCGAGAACGTCATCGACCTGTCCCCGGCCGCCGTCGCCGCCCTGTGCGACCGCCGCGCGGGCATCGGCGGCGACGGTCTGCTGCACGTCGTGCGCTCCGCCGCGCACCCGGAGGCCAAGGAGATGGCCGGGGAGGCGGAGTGGTTCATGGACTACCGCAACAGCGACGGCTCGGTCGCGGAGATGTGCGGCAACGGCGTACGGGTGTTCGCGCGCTACCTCCAGCGCGCCGGTCATGTGACCGAGGGCGATCTCGCGATCGCCACGCGCGGGGGTGTCAAGACCGTCCACCTCGCGAAGGACGGCGATGTCACCGTCGGCATGGGCCGGGCCGTCCTGCCCGCGGGGGACGTCACGGTCAGTGTCGGCGAGCGCAGCTGGCCCGCGCGCAACGTGAACATGGGCAACCCGCACGCGGTCGCCTTCGTCGACGACCTCGCGCACGCGGGGAACCTGTTCACCCCGCCCCCGTTCAGCCCGGCCTCCGTCTACCCGGATGGGGTGAACGTCGAGTTCGTGGTCGACCGCGCTCCTCGCCACGTCGCGATGCGCGTCCACGAGCGCGGCTCCGGGGAGACCCGCTCGTGCGGCACGGGCGCGTGCGCGGTGGCCGTCGCCACGGCTCGCCGAGACGGCGCCGACCCGGCCGTGACGGGCACCCCCGTGACGTACACCGTGGACGTCCCGGGCGGCACCCTGGTGATCACCGAGCGGCCGGACGGCGAGATCGAGATGACCGGCCCGGCGGTGATCGTCGCCGAGGGCGAGATCGACGCCGAGTGGCTCCGGACCGCGGCCCGCTGACGCGCAGCTCGACGACGTCGTCGTGCGGACCGAAGCCCCCGGGCGAACGGGCCGGGGAAGTTTCCGGCCGCTCCTGCGGCTGCCCGAACTCGAGTCCCCTTGCTGCCTTTTGAGGGGGCGAACGGACGGCGCGCCGAAGCACATCGTGGCACGCGGACGGTGACGTTGCGCACCGCGCGGTGGCCGAAAAGAGCACTCGGCCTTGCCGCCGCACGGCTCCGGATCACAGCCCCAGCCGCTTCCGGCGCTCCGATCCCCAGCTCCGGGCCGGTGGGAAAGCGGGAATCGACGGCCGGAACGGTTTCCCCTGGCGGAAACGCGTAAACCTTCAGGACATCGCTCGAATGGGTGATCCGTTTCACGCTCGGCGAGAGCCGGTCGGGCAGGCGTGGTGGGCTCGATAGCATCAAGCACCGGCCGGGACGGGGGACCGTCGCGAGCCCCTGCGCCGCGAACGCCAGCAGGCACTCCGTCCGCCGGTCGACGCAGCCGGAGGTGCCTAATGAGTGCGGAGGCCACGAACCCTGCCGACCCCGCCCCTGCAACGCCCGGGGCCCACCGGAGGAAGAGCCGCGCCCGGCTCGACCTGCGCCGGCTGGGCCGGGCCGCGCTGCTCGGCCCCGCCACCCGCGACCGGCTGCCCGACGCCATCGGCCACGTCGTCGAGGCCCACCGCGCCCACCACCCCGACGCCGACCTCGAACCGCTCCGCCGCGCCTACGTGTTGGCGGAGTCCTCGCACCGGGGACAGATGCGCAAGAGCGGCGAGCCGTACATCACGCACCCCCTCGCCGTGACCCTGATCCTCGCCGAACTGGGAGCCGAGACCACGACCTTGACCGCCTCCCTGCTCCACGACACCGTCGAGGACACCGATGTGACGCTCGAGCAGGTGCGCGAGGAGTTCGGCGAGGAGGTGCGCTACCTCGTCGACGGAGTCACCAAACTGGAGAAGGTCGACTACGGAGCGGCCGCCGAGCCCGAGACCTTCCGCAAGATGCTCGTCGCCGCCGGAAACGACGTCCGCGTGATGTCGATCAAACTCGCCGACCGGCTGCACAACATGCGCACGCTCGGCGTGATGCGGCGGGAGAAGCAGGAACGCATCGCCAGGGTCACCCGGGACGTGCTCATCCCGCTCGCCGAGCGCCTCGGCGTCCAGGCGCTCAAGACCGAACTCGAGGACCTCGTCTTCGCGGTCCTGCACCCGGAGGAGTACGAGCACACCAGGGAACTCATCGCGGAGAACGCGGCACACGGCGACGATCCGCTCGCCGAGACGGCCGACCAGGTGCGCACGGTGCTGCGCGAGGCCGGGATCCCGGCCGAAGTCCTCATCCGGCCGCGGCACTTCGTCTCCGTCCACCGCGTCTCCCGCAAGCGGGGCCGGCTGCGCGGCGCGGACTTCGGGCGCCTGCTGGTGCTCGTGAACGAGGACGCCGACTGCTACGCGGTCCTCGGCGAGCTGCACACCTGCATGACCCCGGTGGTCTCGGAGTTCAAGGACTTCATCGCCGTCCCCAAGTTCAACCTGTACCAGTCGCTGCACACCGCGGTCACGCGGGAGGACGGCGAGGTCGCGGAAGTCCTCATCCGCACCCACCAGATGCACAAGGTCGCCGAGGCCGGAGTGATCGCCCTCGGCAATCCCTATGCCCCCGCCTCCGACGATCCGGCCGATGGCGAGCGCGCCGACCCCACCCGGCCCGGCTGGCTCTCGCGGCTGCTTCAGTGGCAGCAGGCGGCGCCGGACACCGACACGTTCTGGTCGTCGCTGCGCGAGGACCTCGCCCAGGACCGGGAGATCACCGTGTTCCGCCCCGACGGGGGCGCGCTGGGGCTTCCGGAGGGCGCCAGTTGCGTGGACGCGGCCTACGCGCAGTATGGGGAGGACGCGCACGCCTGCATCGGCGCCCGGGTCAACGGCCGGCTGGCGACGCTGAGCACGGTCCTGAAGGACGGCGACACCGTGCAGCTCCTCATGGGCCAGGACCCGGCCTCGGAGCCGTCCCGGGAGTGGCTGGAGCACGCCCACACGCCGGCCGCGCGGATCGCGATCCAGCGGTGGCTGGCGGCGCATCCGGTGTCCGCCGAGACCTTCGGCGGCGCGTCGGCGCCGGGCGTCCGGGGCCCGCTGGACGTCGTCGGCGCGCACGCCACCGGCCTCGGGACCGCCGCACGCCCGCCGGCGCTGCCCGCGCGCCCCACCACGGACGCGCCCGGCGTGCGCGACGCCAACGCCGTCGTGGACCTGCCCGGCGCTTCCGTGCGGCTCGCGGGCTGTTGTACGCCCGTGCCGCCGGACGAGGTCACCGGCTTCGCCGTGCGCGGGGGCGTGGTGACCGTGCACCGCGTCGAGTGCGCCGGAGTGGAGCGCATGAAGAGCGACGGGCGCGAGGAGGTCGGCGTGCGCTGGGGGGACACCACCGAGTGCCGGGTCACGCTCGTCGCGGAGTCCTTCGGCCGCCCGCACCTGCTGGCGGACCTCACCGAGGCCATCGCCCTGGAAGGCGCGGCCATCGTCTCGGCGACGGTCGAGCCCCCGAGCCAGCAGCGCGTACGCCACACGTACACACTCCAGCTCCCGGACGCCTCCCATCTGCCGTCCCTGATGAGAGCGATGCGGAACGTGCCGGGGGTGTACGACGTGAGCAGAGCCCAGCATCCGGCGACGACCGTGCACTGACGCCGGCAACCGTGCGCTGACGCCGGCGCGGGGGCTGTCTGTCCCGGCCGTCGGCGGTCCCCGTACGGCCTCCGCCCGACGTCCTCATTGGGCCGCCGCCGGACCCAGCAGGCGGCCCCCGCCCTATCAGCCGTCCCCCCGGCTGAACCCGTTCGGGTGGGACCGATGCGCGTCGGACACGTCCGGGGAGTGCGCGCTGATAGCGGTGGTCCATGCCGCTCAGCCTTCGTTCCGTCACGCCACGTTTCCACCGTGCCCAGACGGCCCTGCTCGCCTGTGCCGTCTCCGGCTGCCTGATCGCCGCGAGCGCCCCTTCGCCCGCCGTCCCCCTCGGCGTCGGCGACCGGCTCTACCCCGCGCTCGGCAACCCCGGATACGACGTCCGGTCGTACGACCTCTCCTTCACCTACACCGGCGACAACAGCAAGCCGCTCGCCGCCGTCACCACCATCAACGCCCGCACCACCCAGCGGCTGGAGCACGTCAACCTCGACTTCGCGCACGGCACGGTCGAGTCCGTCGACGTCAACGGCCTGCCCGCGGACTTCACCGGCGCGGGGGAGGACCTGGTGATCACGCCGGGCGTCCCGCTCCCCAAGGGCGGCCTGCTGCGCATCACCGTGCGGCACACCAGCGACCCCGTCTCCGGCAAGGACCGGCAGGGCGGCTGGGTGCGCACCGACGACGGGCTCGCCATGGCCAACCAGGCCGACGCCGCCCACCTGGTCTTCCCGTGCAACGACCACCCGTCCGACAAGGCGATGTTCACGATCCACGTGACCGCGCCGGACGACTACACGGCCGTGGCGAACGGTGTCCCGGTGAGCACGCGGCGAAGCGGAAGAACCACCACCTGGACCTACCGCACCCAGCACCCCATGGCCACGGAACTCGCCCAGGTGTCCATCGGCCGCACCGCCGTCCTGCACCGCACGGGACCCCACGGCCTTCCCGTCCGCGACGTGGTCCCGGCCAAGGACCAGGCGGAGCTCGAACCCTGGCTGGAGAAGACACCCGACCAGATCGCCTGGCTGGAGAGGAAGGTCGGCCCGTACCCGTTCGAGACCTACGGGGTCTTGATCGCTCAGGCCAGGACCGGCTTCGAGCTCGAGACGCAGACGCTCTCCCTCTTCGAGAAACGCATCTTCACCGAGCCGGCCTTCCCCAAGTGGTACATCGAGTCGATCATGGTGCACGAGCTGTCCCATCAGTGGTTCGGTGACAGCGTCAGCCCGCGCACCTGGTCCGACGTGTGGCTCAACGAGGGACACGCCACCTGGTACGAGGCCCTGTATGCGGACGAGACGGCGCACCAGTCCCTTGAGGCGCGGATGAAGGCGGCGTACGCCCTCTCGGACGGCTGGCGCGCCTCCGGCGGCCCGCCCGCCGGGCCCAAGGCCCCCAAGCCCGGCCAGAAGATCAGCATCTTCCGGCCGAGCGTCTACCACGGAGCGGCCCTGGTGCTGTACGCCCTGCGCCAGGAGATCGGCGCCGGAGCCTTCGAGCGCCTGGAGCGGGTCTGGGTGGCCCTGCACCACGACTCCACGGCGACCACGGCCGACTTCGAACGCCTCGCGTCCGACATGGCCGGACGCGACCTCGGCGCCTTCTTCAGCGGCTGGCTCCACGGCGAGAAGACCCCGCCGATGCCCGGCCACCCGGACTGGAAGAGCGAGCCCGCCGAGAGCGCCAAAGGCGCCGAACAAGTCGGATGACGGGACGGGCCGTGCCGTGGGACCATCATCAGGTCGGCGGCGCGGCCCCCTCGGGGCGGGTGACCGGGAATCTTCCGGGGCACTCGAGCGTTGTGACCGGTGACGACGTCTGTGACGGGCCCCGCACGGCCGCCACTCCGTCACCGCAACCGGATTCCCATCGACGTAAGGACCCAATGACCTCCTCTTCTTCCCCTTCCCAGGACACCAAGCGCCTCGCGCACGCCTACGCCGAAGGTCTTCGGGCCGATGCCCTGATGGAAGAGGACGTCGCCTGGAGCCACGAGATCGACGGACAGCGGGACGGCGACCAGTTCGACCGCTCCGACCGCGCGGCCCTGCGCCGTGTCGTGGGCCTGTCCACCGAGCTCGAGGACGTCACCGAGGTCGAGTACCGGCAGCTGCGCCTGGAGCGTGTCGTGCTCGTCGGGGTGTGGACGTCGGGGACCGTGCAGGACGCGGAGAACTCCCTCGCCGAGCTGGCCGCCCTCGCGGAGACCGCGGGTGCGCTCGTGCTCGACGGTGTGATCCAGCGCCGTGACACGCCCGACGCCGCCACCTACATCGGCTCCGGCAAGGCGAACGAGCTGCGCGACGTCGTCCTCGAGACGGGCGCAGACACCGTCGTCTGCGACGGTGAGCTGAGCCCGGCCCAGCTGATCCACCTCGAGGACGTCGTCAAGGTCAAGGTCATCGACCGTACGGCCCTGATCCTTGACATCTTCGCCCAGCACGCGAAGTCCCGCGAGGGCAAGGCGCAGGTCGCGCTCGCCCAGATGCAGTACATGCTGCCGAGGCTGCGCGGCTGGGGTCAGTCGCTGTCCCGGCAGATGGGCGGCGGCAGCGGCGGCCTCGCGACCCGCGGCCCCGGTGAGACCAAGATCGAGACGGACCGGCGGCGGATCCGCGAGAAGATGGCGAAGATGCGCCGGGAGATCGCGGAGATGAAGACCGGCCGCGAGATCAAGCGCCAGGAGCGCAGGCGCCACAAGGTGCCCTCGGTCGCCATCGCGGGCTACACCAACGCCGGCAAGTCCTCCCTGCTCAACCGCCTCACCGGCGCGGGCGTACTGGTCGAGAACGCGCTGTTCGCGACCCTCGACCCGACCGTGCGCCGGGCCCAGACCCCGAGCGGGCGGCTGTACACACTGGCGGACACCGTCGGCTTCGTACGGCACCTGCCGCACCACCTGGTCGAGGCGTTCCGCTCCACGATGGAGGAGGTCGGCGACTCCGACCTGATCCTGCACGTGGTCGACGGTTCGCACCCGAACCCGGAGGAGCAGCTGGCCGCCGTGCGCGAGGTGATCACCGACGTCGGCGCCACCGGCGTACCCGAGATCGTCGTGATCAACAAGGCGGACGCGGCGGACCCGCTGGTGCTCCAGCGGCTGCTGCGGATCGAGAAGCGCGCCATCGCGGTCTCGGCCCGCACCGGCCGGGGCATCGAGGAACTGCTCGCGCTCATCGACGACGAGCTGCCGAGGCCGTCGGTCGAGATCGAGGCCCTGGTGCCCTACACGCACGGCCGGCTGGTCGCGCGCGCCCACTCCGAGGGCGAGGTGATCTCCGAGGAGCACACCCCGGAGGGCACCGTGCTCAAGGCCCGGGTGCACGAGGAACTGGCGGCTGAACTGGCGCCGTACGCGCCGGCTCCCGCGCTCTGACCCACGGCGCAAAGGTTCGAAGCCCGCTCCCTGCGACAGGGAGCGGGCTTCGCTTTCTTCACGGCTGTCCGGGGACGAACGACGGCGAGGCGGGGCGCGTCACTGGTCCGCGAACTTCCTGCTGACCCCCGCGTAGACCCCCTTGGCCACCGTGCCCAGTCGCGGGCCGGCCAGCCAGCCGGACGTCACCGGCCCGATCGAGGTGTTGGAGACCAGGGCGGGCTTGCCGTCCGCGCCCGTCTCCACCCAGCCGCCGCCGGACGCACCGCCCGTCATGGTGCAGCCGATGCGGTACATCGTCGGGTCCGTCCGCACGAGCGACAGCCGGCCCGGCTTGTCCTGGCACCGGTACAGCTTCTGGCCGTCGTACGGAGGCGCGGCCGGATAGCCGGTCGCGGTGATGCTGTCGACCTTCGGAACGGCCGGCGCGTCGAAGTTCACCGGGAGCGCCGAACCGACGGTCTCCTCCAGGGACTCGCCGCCGTTGCCTTGCTCCGGCGTCACATGGATGACGGCGAAGTCGTACGACGCGCCCTGGCCGCCCGTCTCACCGCCCTGCTCGATCCACTGCTCGGAGGTCTGCGCCCAGTCACCCCACCAGACGCCGTACGGGGCGACCTCCTGCCGCGTCACGTTCCTCAACTCGGCCGCAGTCCGCCCGGAGTTGTTGTACGCCGGCACAAAGGCGATGTTGCGGTACCAGCCGCCGTTCCTGCCCGCGTGCACGCAGTGGCCCGCCGTCCACACGAGGTTGGACTTCCCGGGGTGCGCCGGGTCCTCCACCACGGTTGCCGAACAGACCATCGTGCCCTTGGGGGAGTCGAAGAACACCTTCCCCGCCGTGGGCGCGTTGTCGTGGTACGCGGCCGGCACCGCCTGCGCCTTCACCGGTGCCGGGGTCGGGTCCGTGACGCCCTGGTCACCCGAGAGGTCGTTGGAGTCGACCTTCTTGGCAGGGTCATTGGCCTTGCGCATCCGGTCCGGATTCCACAGACCCTTGATGATCGGGTTGATGAAATCGTCGGCCTCGCGCAGCCAGTCGTCCTTGTTCCAGTTCTTCCAGGCTCCGTTCTTCCACTTGTCGATGTCGATCCCGTGCTGTTTGAGCTTCTGCTTGATGTCGTCCGGGATCTTGATCTTGCCGTCGCCCGCGGAGGACGCGGACGCGCTCGCCCCCGCATGCGCATCGCCGCCACCGCCCGAGTCGCACGCGGTCGCGGTCAGCGCCAGCGCCACCGCGAGGCCGACCGCCGCCGGCACCGGGCAGGTTCTGCGGCGCGCACCGCCTTCCGAGCGGACGGCGAAGAGCGATCGTATCGGTCGCATGGTGGAACTCCCCCTGGAAGGAACGGTGTCGGGCGGTGGCGTTCCGCCGAGGACGGCGACAGGCAACGGATGATCATCCGCTTCCGCTGAACGGCATCACACACTATGCGCTCGCTGTGGGGGAGTTCCCACGGAACGGCAACGGTTCGGCTACAAGCCGCCTGATCTGGCAGATCGTCCGGAGCCCAAAGATCTTCCGCCCGCCCGCTTCCCCGCGCCGCTCGGGTCGTTGGTAGGTGCGGGGGCCTGCCGTCCCGGCCCGGGCCCTCGACCATCGCCTCTGAACAGCGGGAGGAACTGACGCCGTGACCGTGACGGAGACTGCGGTGCTACCGGTGGAGGGCGCGTCAGAGGGGCGCGCGGGAGCCGAGAAGGGGCGCGAGGGAGCCTCAGGAAGCGAGCGTGCGCGCGGGGCGCACGAAGGCATTCTGCGGCGGCAGTCGGCGCGCGAGTCCGCGGCGCGCACCTACGCGCGCGCCCTGCCGATCGTGCCCGTGCGGGCGCGCGGGCTCACCATCGAGGGCGCGGACGGACGCCGCTACCTGGACTGTCTCTCCGGCGCGGGCACGCTGGCCCTCGGCCACAACCACCCGGTGGTCCTGGAGGCGATCCGGAAGGTCCTCGACTCGGGTGCGCCGCTGCACGTCCTGGATCTGGCCACGCCCGTGAAGGACGCCTTCACCACGGAGCTGTTCCGCGCCCTGCCGCCCGCCCTCGCCGATCGCGCGCGCGTGCAGTTCTGCGGACCGGCCGGGACGGACGCCGTCGAGGCGGCACTGAAACTGGTGCGCACGGCCACCGGGCGAAGGGGCATCCTGGCCTTCACCGGCGCCTACCACGGCATGACCGCGGGGGCGCTCGAGGCGTCGGGGGGCGCGGGCGACGTCCGCGTCACCCGTCTGCCGTTCCCCCAGGACTACCGCTGCCCGTTCGGGGTCGGCGGCGAGCGCGGCGCCGAACTGTCCGCCCGCTGGACGGAGTCCCTCCTCGACGACACCAAGTCGGGGGTGCCGCTGCCCGCCGGGATGATCCTCGAACCGGTCCAGGGCGAGGGCGGGGTGCATCCGGCGCCGGACGCGTGGCTGCGCCGTATGCGGCGGATCACCGAGGCCCGGGCCATCCCGCTGATCGCGGACGAGGTGCAGACGGGCGTGGGCCGCACCGGACGCTTCTGGGCGGTCGAACACAGCGGGGTGGTGCCCGATGTGATGGTCCTGTCCAAGGCGATCGGCGGCAGCCTGCCGCTCGCCGTCGTCGTCTACCGCGACGATCTCGACGTGTGGAAACCCGGCGCCCACGCCGGCACGTTCCGCGGCAACCAGCTCGCCATGGCCGCCGGCACCGCGACCCTCGCGTACGTCCGCGAGAACCGCCTTGCCGAGCGCGCGGCCACGCTCGGCGACCGCATGCTGGACCGACTCCGCTGCCTCGCCGCCGAGTTCCCGTGCCTCGGGGACGTACGCGGCCGGGGGCTGATGATCGGCATCGAGCTGGTGAACCCCGAGTCCGCATCCGACCCGGCGCCTCCGGATACCTCGGCCTCCCTGCCCGGAGGCACCGGACCGCGCCCCCCCGCGCCCGCGCTGGCCGCCGCCGTGCAGCGGGAGTGCCTGCGGCGCGGTCTGATCGTGGAACTGGGCGGGCGGCACGCGAGCGTGATCCGCCTGCTGCCGCCGCTGACGATCACCGACGAGCAAACGGACGCGGTCCTGGACCGGCTCGCCGACGCGGTGGCCGCGGTGGCCGCAGGGCCGGGGGTCCATCCCTGAGCCCGCCCGCCCTGCCCTTCGCCGGCACGGGCACGAGGACCGGCCGGGGGCCCTGCACGACCTCCGTCGACCCCGTACGACCTTCACCGGTCCCGGGGCCACCGCATCCGCATCCGCACCCGCTCCCGCACCTCCCGGCCCGTCGCCAGACGAGCCGGAACGACCTCACGAGGTACGCCCTTGAACGCCACCCCCGCCCACGACGGCCCCGCCCACGACGTAGACCGCCCCGCCTCCGACGGTCACGGCCCCGCCCCCACGCGGGGCACCGGCCACGCGGAGGCCACCGTGCTTCCGGTGCCCGGCACGCTGCCCTCGCAGCAGGCGACGTCACCGGAGGCCGACGAGCCGCACGGCACCGTCGCCGACCCTCTGGACCACCCCGACCCGCACACGGCCGCCCAGGCCGCGACCGTGGAGAACCTGCTCCGCTGCTGGGTCCGCGAGAAGGACCTCGCCGCTCCCGCCGACGGCACCCTGCGCATCCCGCTCCGCGCCGGCGGCACGGCCCTCCTCGTTCCGGTCCACCACTGGTCCCCCACCGGCTGGCACCGCTTCGGTCTCGCCCGCCTGGCCGGCGCCCCGGAGCAGGCCCCGCCCGTGGACGCGGTGACGGTGGCGGCACTGCTGGCACGGGAGACGGCGGGCGCCGTGGCCGCACCGGCCCCCGCCGTGGCCGCCCCCGCCCCCGCCCCCGCCGTGGCCGCACCGGCCCCGGCACCGGGCGCCGTGCCGCACCACGTCACCGACCTGCTGGCCCGTGTCGCCGACTCCGCACGCCGCACCGCCACCTTCCTCACCGACCGCCGAGAGCGTCCCGCGGACGGCGCGGACCTCTTCCTCTCCGCCGAACAGGCCCTGCTGCTCGGACATCCGATGCACCCCACGGCCAAGAGCCGCGAGGGCCTCTCGGACGCCGAGGCCCGGCTCTACTCACCCGAGCTGCGCGGCTCCTTCCCGCTGCACTGGTTCGCGGTCGCGCCCTCGGTGTGCGCGGCCGACTCGGCATGGACGGAAGGCGGCCGGCCCCTGCCCGCCGACCGGCTCACCGAACGGCTCGCCAGCCCGGACCTCCCGCTGCCCCGGGGCTTCACCGCACTGCCGCTGCACCCCTGGCAGGCGCGCGAGATCCGGCACCGCCCCGAGGCGGCCGCTCTGCTGGGCGCCGGACTCCTCCGGGACCTCGGCCCCCACGGCACGCCCTGGCACCCCACCTCCTCCGTCCGCACCGTCCACCGCTCGGGCGCCCCCGCGATGCTCAAGCTGTCGCTGGGCCTGCGCATCACCAACTCCCGGCGGGAGAACCTCCGCAAGGAACTCCACCGGGGCGTCGAGGTGCACCGCCTGCTGCGCGGCGGCCTCGGCAAGCAGTGGCGCGCAGCGCACCCCGGCTTCGACATCGTCCGCGACCCGGCCTGGGTCGCCGTCGACGACCAGGACGGCAACCCCCTGGCCGGACTTGACGTGGTGATCCGCCACAACCCCTTCGCCCCGGCCGACGACGCCTCCTGCGTCGCCGGACTCGTCTCGCCCAGGCCCCGTCCGCACCCCGACGGACAGCGGCGCCCCGCCGTGTGCTCCCGGCTCGCCGAGATCGTCACCCGTCTCGCCGGGCGCACCGGCCGCTCGCGCGGGGCCGTCGCCACCGAGTGGTTCCTGCGCTACCTCCACCACGTGGTCCGCCCGGTGCTCTGGCTGGACAGCGAGGCCGGCATCGCCCTGGAGGCACACCAGCAGAACACCGTGCTCCTGCTGGACGCCGAGGGCTGGCCCGTCGGCGGCCGCTACCGCGACAACCAGGGCTACTACTTCCGCGCGTCCCGCCGCGCCGAACTCGACGCACGGTTGCCCGGCATCGGCGAGCACAGCGACACGTTCGTCTCCGACGAGGTCACCGACGAACGCTTCGCCTACTACCTCGGCATCAACAACGTGCTCGGTCTCATCGGAGCGTTCGGCTCCCAACACCTCGCCGACGAGCGGCTGTTGCTCGCCGCCTTCCGCCGCTTCCTCGCCGACGCCGCCACCGGTCCGGACCGGCTGCGCACATCCCTGCCGGCCCGTCTGCTCGACTCACCCGTCCTCAGGTGCAAGGCCAATCTGCTGACCCGGCTGCACGGCCTGGACGAACTCGTCGGCCCGGTCGACACCCAGTCCGTCTACGTCACCATCACCAACCCCCTCCATCCCTGACCTGGCCGTCACGCACCGCTCCCGATCCCCGAGGAACATGCCCCGTCCCGTCTTCTGAGAGGAGCGTCGCCGTGCCTCCCACCGACGCGAGCACCGACACCGGCACCGCCTCCGTGGAGCCCGGCACCGCCCCGGGCCCGGGAGCCGGCGCTCCATCCGGCACCAGCCCGAACTCCGGCCCCGACTGCGAGGAAACCCTCGATCTACGGCTGCCCGGGGAGTTCCTGGCGCTCCGAGTCCAGGAGGAGCCGGGCACGTCGGCCCTTCCGCCGGACGACGACCTCCTCGACCATGTCGCGGACTGGGGCGCCACGACCACCCCCGTGGGTGTCTTCCACCTCGTGCCGGTCCGCCTCGGCCGCGATCTCCCGCTGATCGTGCGCTGGATGAACGACCCCGCCGTGGCGGTCTTCTGGGAGCTCGCCGGAGACGCCTCGGTGACCGAGCGGCACCTGCGCGCCCAATTGGCCGGTGACGGACGCAGTGTCCCCTGCCTAGGCGTGCTGGACGGCACCCCCATGAGCTACTGGGAGATCTACCGCGCGGACCTCGACCCCCTGGCCCGCAACTACCCCGCGCGTCCCCATGACACCGGAATCCACCTCCTCATCGGCGGTGTCGCCGATCGCGGGCGCGGCCTCGGCTCCGCACTGCTCCGCTGCGTCGCCGACCTCGTCCTCGACCGGCGTCCCTCCTGCGCTCGCGTCGTCGCCGAACCCGACCTGCGCAACACGCCCTCCGTCGCCGCGTTCCTGAGCGCCGGCTTCCGGTTCTCCGCCGAGGTCGACCTGCCCGACAAGCGGGCCGCCCTGATGGTCCGGGACCGGGCCGTGCGCCATCTGCTCTAGGTCCTCCACCAGCGTCATCACTGTGCGTAACGATACTCGTCCCGCATCACACCACTCCGGCACCCCCGCACCACACATGAGCCTTCCATGCGCCGAGGGATGCAGCGCCCGTTTGTCAGTGCCGCACCGTAGGGTGGTCGCGCTATGACAAAGCCCTCACTCCCCGAACTCCTCCACGCAGCCGTCACAGCCGTCGGCGGCACGGAGCGCCCCGGCCAGGTGGCCATGGCCCAGGCCGTCGCGGAGGCGATCGACGACGGCTCCCATCTGCTGGTCCAGGCCGGCACCGGCACCGGAAAGTCGCTGGGCTATCTGGTGCCGGCGCTCGCGCAGGGGGAGCGCGTGGTCGTGGCGACCGCCACCTTGGCGCTGCAGCGGCAGCTCGTCGAGCGGGACCTGCCGCGCACGGTGGAGGCGCTGCACCCGCTGCTGCGCCGCCGCCCGGAGTTCGCCATGCTCAAGGGCCGGTCGAACTACCTGTGCCTGCACCGCCTGCACGAGGGAGCGCCGCAGGACGAGGAGGACGGCCTCTTCGACCAGTTCGAGGCCGCGGCGCCCACCAGCAAGCTGGGCCAGGACCTGCTGCGGCTGCGCGACTGGTCCCAGGAGACGGAGAGCGGCGACCGCGACGACCTCACCCCCGGCGTCTCCGACCGCGCCTGGGCCCAGGTGGCGGTGTCGTCCCGGGAGTGCCTGGGCGCCTCGAAGTGCGCGTACGGCGCCGAGTGCTTCGCCGAGACGGCCCGTGAGCGGGCCAAGCTCGCCGAGGTCGTCGTCACCAACCACGCGCTGCTCGCGATCGACGCCATCGAGGGTGCCCCGGTCCTCCCGCAGCACGAGGTGCTGATCGTCGACGAGGCCCACGAGCTGGTCTCCCGGGTGACGGGCGTCGCCACCGGAGAGCTCACCCCCGGCCAGGTCAACCGTGCGGTGCGCCGCGCGGCGAAACTCGTCAACGAAAAGGCCGCCGACCAGCTCCAGACCGCGGCCGAGGGCTTCGAGCGGCTGATGGAGCTGGCCCTGCCCGGCCGTCTGGAGGAGATCCCGGAGGACCTCGCGTACGCACTGATGGCGCTGCGCGACGCCTGCCGCACGGTGATCTCCGCGATCGGCGCGACCCGTGACAAGTCCGTCCAGGACGAGGACGCGGTGCGCAAGCAGGCGCTGGCCTCCGTGGAGGGCGTGCACGACGTCGCGGAACGGATCACCAACGGCTCCGAGTGGGACGTCGTCTGGTACGAGCGCCATGACCGCTTCGGTGCCTCCCTGCGCGTGGCCCCCATGTCGGTGTCGGGGCTGCTGCGGGAGAAGCTGTTCGCGGACCGCTCGGTCGTCCTCACCTCCGCCACCCTGAAGCTGGGCGGCGACTTCAACGGCGTCGGGGCGTCCCTGGGCCTGGCCCCCGAGGGCACGGAGGGCGACGACGCGCCGAAGTGGAAGGGCGTGGATGTCGGATCCCCGTTCGACTATCCGAAGCAGGGCATCCTGTATGTCGCGAAGCACCTGTCACGCCCCGCGCGGGACGGCGAGCGCGCGGACATGCTGGACGAGCTGACGGAGCTGATCCAGGCGGCCGGCGGCCGCACCCTGGGTCTGTTCTCGTCGATGCGGGCCGCCCAGCTCGCCGCGGAGGAGCTGCGCACCCGTATCCCCGAGTTCCCGATCCTGCTCCAGGGCGAGGAGACCCTCGGGGAGCTGATCAAGAACTTCGCGGCGGACCCGAGGACGTGCCTCTTCGGCACGCTGTCGCTCTGGCAGGGCGTCGACGTCCCCGGGCCCAGCTGCCAGCTGGTCGTCATGGACAAGATCCCCTTCCCGCGCCCCGACGACCCGCTGATGAGCGCCCGCCAGAAGGCCGTCGAGGAGGCCGGGGGCAATGGCTTCATGGCCGTCGCGGCCACGCACGCCGCGCTGCTGATGGCACAGGGTGCCGGCCGGCTCGTACGGGCGTCCGGCGACAGAGGTGTGGTCGCCGTCCTGGACCAGCGGCTCGCCACGGCGCGCTACGGCGGCTATCTGAAGGCGTCGTTGCCCGACTTCTGGTACACGACGGACCGCAACCAGGTCCGGAAGTCCCTGGCCGCGATCGACGCGGCGGCGAAGGCCCAGGGGGCGTAGCTCCCCGTCCGCATGCGCCGCCCTCAGCGCCGACGAGGGCCCAGCCCACGCGGCGGTGCAGTGGCCGGGAAGGAAGGCGGAGCGCGCGGCTCCGGGCCCCGGGACCCCTGCGCCGTGCCCGGCCGCGGACAGCATGGGGCCCCGGAACCGGCGCAGGGGTCCCGGGGCCCGGATCAGGGGCGGGCGTCCGTGCGCCCGCCGCGGGGGGTCACACCCGCCGCAGTACCGCCACCACCTTGCCGAGGATCGTCGCCTCGTCGCCCGGGATCGGCTGGTACGCGGAGTTGTGCGGCAGCAGCCAGACGTGGCCGTCCTCGCGCTTGAACCGCTTCACGGTGGCCTCGCCGTCGAGCATCGCAGCGACGATGTCACCGTTCTCCGCGACGGGCTGGCGGCGGACCGTGACCCAGTCGCCGTCACAGATCGCGGCCTCGATCATGGAGTCGCCGACGACCTTCAGGACGAAGAGCTCACCGTCACCGACGAGCTGCCTCGGGAGCGGGAAGACGTCCTCGACGGACTCCTCGGCGAGGATGGGGCCGCCGGCCGCGATCCGGCCGACCAGGGGGACGTACGACGCGGCGGGCTTGCCCGCGGTGTCGGTGGGCTGCACGGAGGACGCCTGGTCGGAGCCGCGCACCTCGTAGGCGCGCGGACGGTGCGGGTCACGGCGCAGGAAACCCTTGCGCTCCAGTGCCATCAGCTGATGTGCGACCGAGGAGGTGCTGGAGAGGCCGACGGCCTGGCCGATCTCCCGCATCGACGGCGGGTAGCCGCGCCGCTGTACCGAGTCCCGGATGACCTCGATCACCCGGCGCTGCCGCTCGGTCAGCCCGGAGCTGTCCGCCCGGATGCCTGGAGGTCGACCGGGCAGGGACCTCTTCGGCACCTCCGGGTTCGTGGCTTCGTTCATGGCATGCACCGGCTCGAGTCGGCCCTGGGAGCGGTCCTGGGCAGTGATGGTGGCACTGTCTGCGGTGGTGGTCACGTCGTCGGCCCCTCTCGATGGTCTCCCGTGCAGCACAACGGTAGTTGCTTTCGA
Organism: Streptomyces sp. NPDC051104; assembly: GCF_040682835.1. Classification (NCBI taxonomy): domain Bacteria; kingdom Bacillati; phylum Actinomycetota; class Actinomycetes; order Kitasatosporales; family Streptomycetaceae; genus Streptomyces; species Streptomyces sp. NPDC051104. Next base: position 24,449 of record NZ_JBFBBS010000022.1, read on the forward strand.
AAGGTTGCGCCAAACACACGTTCGAGTGAAAAACCGGGAATTGCCTGACGCGATCAACTCTCCGGGTGTATTGAGCCGACACCGCTTCCAGCGGGCGGAAGTGCCCGCTGCTGTACTCTTCACCGCCGGGGCGAGGGCCTTGTGGGCCGCCACGGACGGCGCCCAGTCTGCCATCCGACGCGCCGCGGGCCGCGTACCGGCCCCGCTTCTCCATGCGGCGTCCACCGTATCCGCGCATGGCCCGAACGGGTATGGCCGTGCGGCACATGCCAAGACGCCCCTGGCGCGCGTGTCGCCGCCGAATGTACGAGCCAATCGCTACATCTAGTGGTTGGATTGCAGTAGTGACCCACAAGTTGTGGTCCCCCCGGTCTTCGCGGTCACCGAGATCGCCTATGCTTGGGGCTGCTTCGTGGGGCCGGTGAGCCCCATGAGGTCCATGTGTCGTGCTGAAAAGGAGGGATGGAGCCATGCACTGCCCCTTCTGCAGGCACCCCGACAGCCGTGTCGTCGACAGCCGTACGACCGATGACGGCACGTCCATCCGCAGGCGCCGTCAGTGCCCCGACTGCTCCCGTCGTTTCACGACCGTGGAGACCTGTTCGCTGATGGTGGTCAAGCGGTCCGGAGTCACCGAGCCCTTCAGCCGTACCAAGGTCATCAACGGCGTGCGCAAGGCATGCCAGGGGCGGCCTGTCACCGAGGACGCACTCGCCCAGCTCGGCCAGCGGGTCGAGGAGGCCGTGCGGGCCACCGGGAGCGCCGAACTGACCACCCACGACGTGGGTCTGGCCATACTCGGCCCCTTGCAGGAGCTCGACCTCGTCGCCTACCTGCGGTTCGCGTCCGTTTACCGGGCGTTCGACTCGCTGGAGGACTTCGAGGCCGCCATCGCGGAACTCAGGCAGCAGCGGGAGCGCACCGCCGTGGACGAAGACGACCACGAGACCACTGACGCGGAGCGCCAGGGAACCGACCGCGGGTCCGGAGGGGCGGCCGACGCCCTCCTGCCCGCCACCGCCGCCGACTGACGGGCGGGCCGACCCGGTCGGCCCCGTCGGCGGCGCACACAGACCCGTCACGCGCGCCCGCGCAGGACACGCGTGACATGCAGACACAACACCGTGCCTTGGGAAGAAAAGGGCACTTCAGGGCGTTTTTGCCCGATACAGGGAGGCGGCATGACAGAGACGGCGAGCGGTCCGGCACGAGGTTCCCGAGCGAAGGGCGCCAAGGCCGCCAAGGGGCTGCGTATCGAGCGCATCCACACGACCCCGGGCGTGCACCCGTACGACGAGGTCGAATGGGCGCGCCGTGACGTCGTCATGACCAACTGGCGCGACGGCTCGGTCAACTTCGAGCAGCGTGGCGTCGAGTTCCCCGAGTTCTGGTCGGTGAACGCGGTCAACATCGTCACCAGCAAGTACTTCCGCGGTGCCGTCGGCACCCCCCAGCGCGAGACCAGCCTCAAGCAGCTGATCGACCGCATCGTGAAGACCTACCGGAAGGCCGGCGAGGACTACAAGTACTTCGCCTCGCCCGCCGACGCGGAGATCTTCGAGCACGAACTGGCGTACGCCCTCCTGCACCAGATCTTCAGCTTCAACAGCCCCGTCTGGTTCAACGTCGGCACGGCCCAGCCCCAGCAGGTCTCCGCCTGCTTCATCCTGTCCGTCGACGACTCCATGGAGTCGATCCTCGACTGGTACAAGGAAGAGGGCATGATCTTCAAGGGCGGCTCCGGCGCCGGCCTGAACCTCTCCCGCATCCGCTCCTCCAAGGAACTGCTCTCCTCCGGCGGCAACGCCTCCGGCCCGGTCTCCTTCATGCGCGGCGCCGACGCCTCCGCGGGGACGATCAAGTCGGGCGGCGCCACCCGCCGCGCCGCCAAGATGGTCATCCTGGACGTCGACCACCCGGACGTCGAGGACTTCATCGAGACCAAGGTGAAGGAGGAGGAGAAGATCCGCGCCCTGCGCGACGCGGGCTTCGACATGGACCTCGGCGGCGAGGACATCACCTCCGTCCAGTACCAGAACGCCAACAACTCGGTCCGCGTCAACGACACCTTCATGAAGGCCGTCGAGAACGGCGAGAAGTTCGGCCTGCGCGCCCGCATGACCGGCGAGGTCATCGAGGAGGTCGACGCCAAGGCCCTGTTCCGCAAGATGGCCGAGGCCGCCTGGGCCTGCGCCGACCCCGGCATCCAGTACGACGACACGATCAACCACTGGCACACGTGCCCGGAGTCCGGCCGTATCAACGGCTCGAACCCGTGCAGCGAGTACATGCACCTGGACAACACGTCCTGCAACCTCGCCTCGCTGAACCTGATGAAGTTCCTGAAGGACGACGGCAAGGGCAACCAGTCCTTCGACGTCGAGCGCTTCTCGAAGGTCGTCGAGCTGGTCATCACCGCGATGGACATCTCGATCTGCTTCGCGGACTTCCCGACCCAGAAGATCGGCGAGAACACCCGCGCCTTCCGTCAGCTCGGCATCGGCTACGCCAACCTGGGCGCCCTGCTCATGGCGACCGGCCACGCCTATGACTCCGACGGCGGCCGCGCCCTCGCCGGTGCCATCACCTCCCTGATGACCGGCACCGCCTACCGCCGCTCCGCCGAACTCTCCGCGGTCGTCGGCCCGTACGATGGCTACGCCCGCAACGAGCAGGCGCACCTGCGCGTCATGAAGCAGCACTCCGACGCCAACGCCACCGCCGTCCGCATGGACGACCTCGACACCCCGGTGTGGGCCGCGGCCACCGAGGCCTGGCAGGACGTGCTGCGGATCGGCGAGAAGAACGGATTCCGCAACTCCCAGGCGTCCGTCCTCGCCCCGACCGGCACCATCGGTCTCGCCATGGGCTGCGACACCACCGGTGTCGAGCCGGACCTGGCGCTGGTCAAGTTCAAGAAGCTGGTCGGCGGCGGCTCGATGCAGATCGTCAACGGCACCGTGCCGCAGGCGCTGCGCCGCCTCGGCTACCAGGAGGAGCAGATCGAGGCGATCGTCGCCCACATCGCCGAGCACGGCAATGTGATCGACGCGCCGGGCCTCAAGCCCGGGCACTACGAGGTCTTCGACTGCGCCATGGGCGAGCGCGCCATCTCCCCGATGGGCCACGTCCGCATGATGGCCGCGATCCAGCCGTGGATCTCCGGCGCCATCTCCAAGACGGTCAACATGCCGGAGTCGGCGACCGTCGAGGAGGTCGAGGAGATCTACTTCGAGGCCTGGAAGCTGGGCATCAAGGCGCTCGCGATCTACCGCGACAACTGCAAGGTCGGCCAGCCCCTCTCCGCCAAGAAGAAGGAGACCGCCGAGAAGCCGGCCGAGCAGCCCGCCGCGGAGCCGACGGTCGAGAAGGTCGTCGAGTACCGTCCGGTCCGCAAGCGCCTCCCGAAGGGCCGTCCCGGCATCACCACCTCCTTCACCGTCGGCGGCGCCGAGGGCTACATGACCGCCAACTCCTACCCGGACGACGGTCTCGGCGAGGTCTTCCTGAAGATGTCCAAGCAGGGCTCGACCCTCGCGGGCATGATGGACGCCTTCTCCATCGCGGTCTCGGTGGGCCTGCAGTACGGCGTGCCGCTGGAGACGTACGTCTCCAAGTTCACCAACATGCGCTTCGAGCCGGCCGGTATGACGGACGACCCGGACGTGCGGATGGCGCAGTCGATCGTCGACTACATCTTCCGCCGTCTGGCCCTGGACTTCCTGCCCTTCGAGACGCGCTCGGCGCTCGGCATCCACTCCGCCGAGGAGCGTCAGCGCCACCTGGAGACCGGTTCGTACGAGCCGATCGACGACGAGGAGGTCGACGTCGAGGGCCTGGCCCAGTCGGCCCCGCGCACCCAGGAGCTGAAGGCGGTCGCCACGCCGAGGACGGAGTCCGCCGCGGCCAAGCCGGCCCCGAAGCAGGCGCACACCAGCGCCGAGCTGGTGGAGATGCAGCTCGGCATCCAGGCGGACGCCCCACTGTGCTTCTCCTGCGGCACGAAGATGCAGCGGGCGGGCTCCTGCTACATCTGCGAGGGCTGCGGCTCGACGAGCGGCTGCAGCTGACCGACACCCGAAGGGCGGCACGACCGGTGGTCGTGCCGCCCTTCGGCGTGGACAGGCCCTAGGAGAGCGGCCGGCCCATGACGCGGGCGAAGCCCTCCGGGTCCGTGTCGAAGCCGTGGACGCCCGGGTGGAACGTCCACTCCCCGGAGGAGTCGCGCACGAACTCCGCCACCCTCGCCGCCGTGGCGCCGAGGACGCCCCCGAAGTCGTCCTCGGCGAGCACGGTGTAGTCCTCGCGGACCCGCAGCGCCGGGTTCAGGACGTCGACGAACGTCCTGCGTCCGGCTCGCTGCTGGATGGCGACGCCGACCACCACGCGCGCGTACCGGCCGTCGAGCCGGTACAGCTCCACGGTCATGACCTCGTCCCAGCCGAAGCCCTTGCCGTCCAGGCTGTCGCGGTTGAGATAGATCGTGCCGTCGGGGGAGCGGCTGTCGAAATGCACCACATAGGCGGGGGCCCCATAGGGATCATCCGCCAGATAGGTTGCGGCCACGATGTCGAGGTCGGTGGGCGGCTGGTCGGAGGGACTCGGGTCCCACTTCACCGCCAGTTCGACCTTGCGGATGCCCTTGTTGAGACCGGTCATCTCCCATTCCCTCCCCGTTGTCATCTGCCCTTGTGGGAACTCCCGTTCCATGAGGGCCAGTTGTCCATTGTGCCTCGCGCTCGGGGCGCTCGCTCGGGTGCACTCCGCAGGAGCGTGACCAACGCCACGCAAGCTGGCCTTACGATGGCGCGGTGCTGGTCAAGTGGATTCGCTGCACCGTGGTCGACCGCCGCGGTTTCGAACGGGGGCAGCGAAAGTGGGCGGGGCTTCTGGGGGAGCCGGGCTTCCGGGGACAGGGCGGGGGTTTCAGCCGGGTCAGGCCCGGCGTGGCGCACATCTTCGCGTTCTGGGAGAGCCGCGCCTTCTACGACTCGTTCATGGCGCGCTCGCACGACCGGCTGGCCGCCGCGCAGGCGGGCACGTTCAAGGACCAGCAGGTCCGGCTCTTCGACCACCGCTTCGATGTGAAGACCGGCTTCGAGCCCCGCTTCACCGACGCCGACCTGGTGCGCGTCGCGCACTGCCGGGTCCACGAGGAGCGCGCCGAGCACTTCGCGCTGATGCAGGAGAAGGTCTGGAACCCGGCCATGGCGGGCTCACCCGGCATGATCCGCGGACTCTTCGGCGAGGCGCCGGGCCATGAGTTCCTGATCCTGTCCATGTGGCAGTCGGCGGCGGAGCACGGCAAGTACCGGGAGGAGCGCGTGGAGCGGCTGGCGCTGCGGGCACAGACGGAGGCGGACGTCGCGGCGCTCACCGGGGACATCGTGGAGCTGGAGCCGACGTGGACGGTCTGACACCCACCGTTTGGAAAACGGCCGGACCTCTGGGTGTGGCTCCGGTGTGACCTGCGCCTTATGGAGGCCCTCGGGTGCCCGTTCGGGCGTCACTCGATCTAGGGTTTCGGCATGGCACGACCACGGCGCATCGTCCTTGTCCGGCACGGCGAGTCGGTGGGGAACGCCGATGACTCCGTGTACGAGCGCGAGCCCGACCACGCGCTGCCGCTCACCGAGAGGGGATGGCGGCAGGCGGAGGAGACGGGCAAGCGGCTGCGGGAGCTCTTCGGCAGGGAACGCGTCAGCGTGTACGTCTCCCCGTACCGCCGCACCCATGAGACGCTCCGCGCCTTCCACCTCGACCCCGATCTCGTCCGTGTGCGCGAGGAGCCCCGGCTGCGCGAGCAGGACTGGGGGAACTGGCAGGACCGCGAGGACGTACGGCTGCAGAAGGCGTACCGCGACGCCTACGGGCACTTCTTCTACCGCTTCGCGCAGGGCGAGTCCGGCGCCGACGTGTACGACCGGGTGGGCGGCTTCCTGGAGAGCCTGTTCCGCAGCTTCGAGGAGCCCGACCACCCGTCGAACGTGCTCCTGGTGACCCACGGGCTCGCCATGCGGCTGTTCTGCATGCGCTGGTTCCACTGGACGGTCGCGGAATTCGAGTCGCTGTCCAACCCCGGGAACGGCGAGACGCGCATGCTCCTGCTGCAGGAGAACGGCAAGTACAGGCTCGACCGGCCCTTCGACCGCTGGCGGGACCCGGATCCGTACTGGGTCACCGGTTAGAGTGGCAGGGCGATGACCTCTGACTTCTCTCCGCTCGGGCGCCTGGAGCGCGCGCTCGCCTGTCTGCGCGGACTCGCGGTGGGGGATGCGCTGGGCTCACAGTTCTTCGTTCCCGCGAACTATCCGCTCCTCCAGCGCCGCGAGCTGCCGCCGGGCGTGTGGCAGTGGACGGACGACACCGAGATGGCCTGTTCGGTGGTGTCCGTGCTGGCCACGCACCAGCGCATCGACCAGGACGAGCTGGCCCGCTCCTTCGCCGATCACCACGACTTCGACCGCGGCTACGGGCCGGCGGTGGGCCGCCTGCTGAGGCTCGTCCGGGAGGGCGGCGACTGGCGCGAGCTGGCGGCGGCGCTGTTCAAGGGGCAGGGATCGTGGGGCAACGGGGCGGCGATGCGGATCGCGCCGCTCGGTGCCTGGTACGCCGACGACCCGGAGCAGGCGACCCATCAGGCGGAGATCTCCGCGTACACGACGCACCAGCACCGCGAGGCCGTGGCCGGTGCCATGGCCGTGGCCGGGGCGGCCGCCCTCGCCGCGGATCCGGCGGGGCCGCCGAGCGCCGAGGCCCTGCTCGACGGGGTGATCGCGCTGGTACCGAGGAGCGCCGTCGCGGCGGGGCTGCGGCGGGCGCGGGACATGCTGGACTACGGCGACGCGACGACGGTCGCGGCCGTGCTCGGCTGCGGACGGCGTACGACGGCGCACGACACGGTGCCGTTCGCGCTGTGGTCGGCCGCGCGCGCCCTCGGTGACTACCCGAAGGCGTTCTGGACCACCGTCCAGGTGGGCGGCGACATGGACACGACGTGCGCGATCGTCGGCGGAGTGGTGGCCTCCGGGAAGGCGGGGGCTCCGCCGGGGGAGTGGCTGGAGCGAACGGAGCGGCTGCCGGAGTGGGCGCCGTCGCTTTCGTAGCCGGAGGGGACCGCTGAGCGGAATCCCGCCATCGGGGCCGGCCGGCTGCCCGCCGACAGCCGGACCGGCTCCCTCACTGTCGCCGCCCCGGGCGCCCGGCCGTCGTTGTCCTCCGGCTGTGCAGGGGAGGACAACGACGGTGGAGACGTTCAGCCGGCGGCCGGGCCTGCCGTGCCCGCCAGGGCCTCCAGGTCGCTCTTTCGTACCCGGATGACCACCGCGGCCGTGACGAGAGCCAGGATCGCCATCGCGGCGGCCGGCACGAAGGCCGTCGATATGCCGTGGGCGAGCACCTCGTTCCCCCACGGAGCCGGCAACTGGTGCGTCCTGGCGAACTCCGCCTTCTGCTCCGCCGTACCGTTCGCCAGGAACTTCGGCAGTTGCCTGCCCGCCTCATCCCTGCTCGCCGTCCCGAACACCGTGGTCAGGATCGACAGACCCAGGGAACCGCCCACCTGCTGGGTGGCGTTGAGCAGACCGGAGGCCGCCCCGGCCTCGTGCTGGGCGACGCCCGAGACCGCGGTGAGCGTCAGCGTCACGAAGTTCAGGCCCATCCCGAAGCCGAACACCAGCATGGGGCCGAGCACCCCGCCCGCGTACGAGCTGTCGGGCTTGATCAACGTCTGCCAGCCGAGCCCGATCGTCACGAGCGTCGCGCCCACCACCATGAACGGTTTGGGGCCGAGCACCGGCAGGAACCGCTGCGAGAGGCCGGCGCCGATCACGATCGCCACCGTCACCGGCAGGAAGGCCACTCCCGCCGAGATCGGCGTGTACCCCAGCACGTTCTGCACGAAGAGCACGATGTAGAAGAACATGCCGAACATCGCCGCGGCGAGGCTCAACATGATCACGTACGTGCCCGAGCGGTTGCGGTCGGCGAACATCCGCAGCGGCGTGATCGGCTCCCTGGCCCGCCTCTCGATGAGGGCGAACGCCAGCAGCAGCACCACGGCCGTCGCGAAGGACCCGATCGTGACGCTGTCGCGCCAGCCGTCCTCGGAGGCGCGGATGAAGCCGTACACCAGCGACGCCATGCCCGCCGTCGACGTCAGCGCGCCGGCGATGTCGAAGCGGCCCGGATGGCGTTCGGACTCATTGATGTACATCGGTGTGAGCACGGCGATCAGCACGCCGATGGGCACGTTGACGAAGAGGACCCAGCGCCAGTCGAGCCACTCCGTGAGCATGCCGCCGGTCAGCAGACCGATCGCGCCGCCACCGGCCGAGACCGCGGCGAAGACGCCGAACGCCCGGTTGCGCTCCGGGCCTTCGGCGAACGTTGTGGTGATCAGCGCCAGTGAGGTGGGCGACGCGATCGCGCCACCCACGCCCTGCAGGGCGCGCGCGGCCAGCAACTGCCAGGGCTCCTGAGCGAGTCCGCCGAGCAGCGAGGCGAAGGTGAACAGCAGGATGCCCGTCATGAACACCCGGCGCCGGCCGAGGATGTCACCGGCCCGCCCGCCGAGAAGCAGCAGGCCACCGAAGGTGAGCGTGTAGGTGCTGACGACCCACGTCAGGTCGGTCGTGCTGAACTTCAGCGCGTCTTGAATGTGCGGTAGCGCGATGTTCACAATCGTCGCGTCGAGTACCACCATGAGTTGGCAGGCCGCGATGACGGTCAGCGCGACGCCGGGACGCCCCTCCCGGCGGGCGGCTTTCGGCTTCTGGTCCTCGATCAATGGAGAGGTTGTCACGATGGGCCCCCCACGAATGCGTTAGTGAACGATCGCGTTCACTTTCCGTGCCACACGGTAGTGAGTCCCCGTCAGTGAACGCAAGCGTTCACTGACTTCGTTGCCGTGCTCCGCCGCCCGGATGCTCGCCCTATCCTCGGAATCCCCGCTTCCGCTGCTCAACGGAGAAACGCAGATGGGTACTTCGTCCTGGCCGGCCGCGTCTCCCCGGCCGGCCTCGCCCCGCCGGCGTGGTGCCGTGCTCGAACGCGCGATCCTCGACGCCACGCTCGAGCAGCTCAGCACGGTCGGCTGGAAGGGCCTGACGATGGAGGGCGTCGCCGCCGGAGCGCAGACCGGCAAGGCGGCGGTCTACCGCCGCTGGCCGTCCAAGGAGGACCTCGTCGCGGACGCGCTCCAGGCCGGACTGCCGCGCTTCGACGAGGCGCCCGACCTCGGGACCCTGCGGGAGGATCTGCTGGCCCTGTGCCGGCAGGCCCGCGACGCGATGTATTCGCGCCCCGGATTCGCCCTGCGCTCAGTCATTCACGAATGCGACACCCTGGAGGTGGAGCGCTTCCAGGGTGTGATCTACGAGGGTGTCATCGAGCCGAGCGTCAGGTTGCTGCGTCAGGTCATCACGCATGGAATCGAGCGGGGAGAGGTGCGGCCCGACGCCGCGAACGGATATGTCTTCGACGTCATGCCGGCGATGATGATGTACCGCACGAAAATTAGCGCCTGCGAATGGAGTGACCAGGAGGTCGAGGAGATGATCGACCGGCTGATGATCCCGCTGCTGCGTCCGGTGGGGGACTGATCCGGCTCCCGGGACGCCGCGACGGCCCGGCTGCGGCGGCGCTGTCGCCGTCCTTCCGGGCGGCCGCCGGGGCGTGTGCCGTTGCCCGGGGAAACCGGGGTGTCGCACGGTGATCCCGGCGGCGTAGGCTAAGGGCGCCATGCCGTACGAACCACCCACTCACACCGTCGAGCGCTCCCTCCGCGCAACGACCGGAGCGAAGGTCATCGCCGGTGTCGACGAGGTGGGGCGCGGTGCGTGGGCCGGTCCCGTCACCGTCTGCGCGGCGGTCACGGGTCTGCGCCGACCGCCCGAGGGCCTCACCGACTCCAAGCTGCTGACCGTCAAGCGGCGCACCGAACTCGCCGAGCTGCTGCGGACGTGGGTCACGGCCTACGCCCTCGGTCATGCCTCCCCCGAGGAGATCGACGATCTCGGGATGACGGCCGCCCTGCGGCTCGCGGCGATACGCGCCCTGGTGGCGCTGCCCGTCCGCCCCGACGCGGTCATCCTCGACGGGAAGTACGACTACCTTGGCGCGCCCTGGCAGGTCCGTACGGTGATCAAGGGCGACCGGTCGTGCGTGGCGGTCGCGGCGGCCTCGGTGATAGCCAAGGTTCACCGCGACAAAATGATGGCCGAACTGGGTATCGACCATGCAGAATTCGGTTTTGCGGCCAACGCCGGTTATCCGTCACCGGTGCACAAGGCCGCACTGGAGGTACGGGGCCCCACCCCGTACCACCGCTTGTCGTGGGCGTATCTTGATGCGTTGCCCCAGTGGCGGCACCTCAAGAAGGCCCGCAGCTGGGCGGACGGAAGCGTTCCGGAAATCGAGGGCCAGCTCGGCTTCGACTTCTGACCGGTTCCGGTCGCACTGACGTGCCGCCCGCCGATGCCGGTCGCTTCGGCGTTTGATAAAAATCAGCTCATGCCTCTCATTCCCGAGGAGCCTCAGATTCACGAGAGTGCCCAGGGTCCCCGCGCCACGGCCGGCGGCCGTACCGCGCCGACCCCCCGTCCCGTACCGGGCCCCCGCCCCGCGGCCCCTGCCCGCCCCGGACGTCCGGGGCCCATCCGGCCGATGCCGGCCCAGCGCACCCCGCGCGAGCCGGCCAAGCCCGGACCGTCCGTTTCCGCCTCCACTCCGCAGATCCAGCTGATCCCGGCCTCCGCCGAGAGTGCGCTGGATGCCGCCGAGGAAGCCGTCGACCTGCTGCTGGAGTCCGGTCGCGCCCCTGGCGACGTGCTGGTGATCACCACCGGCGAGCCGCACCCGTGGGCCGCGCACGAACTGTCCTTCGGCGAGACCGCCTACTGGGCGCAGCACGACGCCGGTGACGACGTCTTTTACGCCGACGCCTCGGTGGCCTCCCGTGCCGCCGCCCGACCGGTGGTCGTGGTCGCCGTCAACGGCGGTGCCGACGCCACTGTGGCCGCCACGCTTCCACTGGCGCTCAGCCGGTCCGGTGCCCTGCTGATCGTCTGCGGCGACCCGAAGCAGATCAACTCGGTGCTGGGCGCGGGCGTCTGAGCGGCCCGGCCCGGTCCGGTCCGCTCGCGTCCCACCCTTCGCGCCGGGGACCGAGCCGGGTAACCGGTTCGGGCTTCGGCCGCCGCGGCCGGTGAGTGCAGCGCCGACGGCACTCCGAACGGCGCTCTCTTCGCCATGCCCTTCTGCGGTGGGGTTCCCGGTGTCGGTGGTCACTGACGCATATCGCTTGACGTTGACGCATATCGGCTGGCCAGTGATGGACGTCGGTGTGCACTGACGATGTGGACAGTGCCGCCGTATCGGCCGTCGGTGCCGCCGTAGAGGCGAACGGTTTCCTCAGGCCACTGGCGTGGGCGACTTCCGTTGGCGTGGGCGACTTCCGTACTCCTCCGGCGTGCGGCCTGTTCGCGGACGGGGGCGCCGCGATCGGCCGCCGCCTCCAGGTGGGGACCCGCGAGCTGGTGGCGCGGAGGCCTTCCGCCGCCGTACGTCGCCGCTCCCGGCCGCGCTGCGACGGTGCCGTGCCGCTCAGCGGGCGGCGGCCCGGCGCAGCAGGTCCGAGGAAGCGCCCCCGGTACGAGGCTGGTGCAGCGGCATGCCCGCCGGATCGAACTCCTCGGGCGTCGAGTCCGCGTTGGGGCGGCGGCCCCCGCGATCCTCACCGAGAACCTGCCAGCCATCGCGCGTCAGGGTGATGTACGCACCACAGCGCAGTCCGTGCAATGTGCACGCGTCGCGCAGGCCCCACATCCACGCGCCGTCCTCCTCCGTCCACCGCGTGTCGCCCTCACGGCAGTAGAGCAGCACCGCCGTCCGCACCGGCGTCCGGCGCCGCAGGTCGTGAGGGATGACCCGGCGCAACTGGGCCAGCAGCGCGTTGCGGAACACCCACCCGTCCGCCGGGGCGGGACGCCGGGTGAACGACGCGCTCGCGCACAGTCGTTCCTCCGGATCCAGGACGGCCACCACGGCCGTGGAGGGGCGTGGCCGGTGTCGGGCGTGCAGCCCGCTGACGACTTCGCGGGGGTTGCGCAGCAGGGGAATCTCGGCGGCCGCCCACTCCGCCGGCTCGAGAAGTCGGGCCACGGGATGGGCGGAAGCGGCGGACGGGTCGGCGGAATCTGCCAGGGATGCCGCCGAGGACGGAGCGAATCCGAAGGTCACGATCCTCCCTTCGGCTGACGCGCCCACAATGCGGGCGGGGTGGGACTGAGGGGGCGCACACCGCGGCAGAGCCCTGCCGGATCACGGACGAACCGTGCGGGGAGCGGACCTCAATTCTTCCCGTCGAACTGGGTTGCGGCAACGAGCAATTGGGGCTGCCGACCGGTTCTTGGTGATGTGTGGCCTATATCCCCCTCTACCTCTCTGCCCAGTGTGTTCCCAGCGAAGGGGCGGGTCACTCCTGCGCGGGAGGACCAGCCGGCAGCCCCCTCTCCGCTCCGGCGAGCGCCTTTCGGCGCGTCGTCCGTGGACCGTTCGCGAGCCGCTGGTCACGCTGGGTGAGGTGGCCGATTGTCAGTGCCATCGGGTTGCATGGGGACATGGACGAACTCGAGCTCCGCGCTGAAGCCGACGCCATCCTCGCCGAGCTCGTCGGCGACCCGGGGGGCTCGGCTCGGTTGCGGGAGGACCAGTGGCAGGCGGTGGCGGCTCTGGTGCGGGAGCGCCGGCGTGCCCTGGTGGTGCAGCGCACCGGCTGGGGCAAGTCGGCGGTGTACTTCGTTGCCACCGCGCTGCTCCGTCGGCGTGGCTCCGGGCCGACGGTGATCGTCTCGCCGCTGCTGGCGCTCATGCGCAACCAGGTGGAGTCGGCGGCGCGGGCCGGTATCCGGGCGCGCACCATCAACTCGGCCAACCTGGAGGAGTGGGACACCATCCACGAGGAGATCGAGCGCGGCGAGACCGACGTTCTCCTCGTGAGCCCGGAGCGTCTCAATTCTGTGGATTTCCGCGATCAGGTGCTGCCCAAGCTCGCGGCCACGACCGGTCTGCTGGTTGTCGACGAGGCGCACTGCATCTCCGACTGGGGGCACGACTTCCGGCCGGACTACCGCCGGTTGCGGGCGATGCTCGCTGAGCTCGCCCCTGGTGTGCCGGTGCTGGCCACCACGGCGACCGCCAACGCGCGGGTCACCGCGGACGTGGCCGAGCAGTTGGGCACCGGCGCCGGTGAGGCCCTGGTGCTGCGCGGCCCGCTCGAGAGGGAGAGCCTGAGGCTGGGTGTGGTCGAGCTGCCGGACGCCGCGCACCGCCTGGCCTGGCTGGCCGAGCATCTCGACGAGCTGCCGGGCTCCGGGATCATCTACACGCTGACGGTGTCCGCGGCCGAGGAAGCGACCGCCTTCCTGCGGCAGCGCGGTTTCCGGGTGGCCTCCTACACGGGGCGCACGGAGAACGCCGACCGGCTGCAGGCCGAGGCCGACCTGCTGGAGAACCGGGTCAAGGCGCTGGTGGCGACGTCGGCGCTGGGCATGGGCTTCGACAAGCCGGACCTGGGCTTCGTGGTGCACCTCGGCTCGCCGTCCTCGCCGATCGCCTACTACCAGCAGGTGGGACGTGCGGGGCGCGGTGTGTCCCACGCCGATGTGCTTCTGCTGCCGGGCAAGGAGGACGAGGCCATCTGGCGCTACTTCGCCGATACCGCCTTCCCGCCCGAGGCGCAGGTCCGACAGACCCTCTCCGCCCTCGCCGGTGCGGGGCGGCCGCTGTCCGTGCCGGCCCTGGAGGCGTCGGTGGATCTACGGCGCAGCCGGCTGGAGACGATGCTGAAGGTGCTCGACGTGGACGGGGCGGTCAAGCGGGTGAAGGGCGGCTGGGTCTCCACCGGCGAGCAGTGGGTCTACGACTCCGAGCGGTACGCCCGGGTGGCGCGGCAGCGGGCTGCCGAGCAGCAGGCCATGCGCGATTACGTGAGCACGTCCCAGTGCCGGATGGAGTTCCTGCGCCGGCAGCTGGACGACGAGGGGGCGGCCCCGTGCGGGCGTTGCGACAACTGCGCAGGGCCCTGGGCGGATTCCGCCGTTTCGGCGGAGACGCTGACAGGGGCGGCCAAGGAACTGGACCGCCCGGGGGTGGAGGTCGAGCCGCGCCGCATGTGGCCCACGGGGATGCCCGCACTGGGCATCGACCTCAAGGGGCGCATCCCGGCCACAGAGCAGTGCTCCACCGGACGTGCCCTGGGGCGGCTCTCGGACATCGGCTGGGGCAACCGTCTGCGCCCGCTGCTGGCGGAGAACGCGTCCGACGGGCCGGTCCCCGACGACGTCCTGCAGGCGGCGGTGGCGGTCCTCGCGGACTGGGCGCGCTCTCCGGGCGGCTGGGCGCCGGATGCCCCGGACTCCTCTGCCCGGCCGGTGGGAGTCGTCGCCGTGCCGTCCCGGAGCCGCCCGCAACTGGTGGGTTCCCTCGCCCAGGGCATCGCGGACATCGGCCGCCTCCCCTTCCTGGGCACCCTGACCTACACCGGGCCGAGTGGCGCGCACGCGGCACGCCGCAGCAACTCCGCCCAGCGGCTGAGGGCGCTGTCCGGCGCCTTGACCGTCCCTGAGGAGCTGGCCGATGCCCTGGCCGGCTCTCCCGGCCCCGTCCTGCTCGTGGACGACTACACCGACTCCGGCTGGACCCTCGCAGTCGCTGCCCGCCTCCTCCGCCGGGCAGGCAGCGAACAGGTCCTTCCGTTGGTCCTCGCCGTCGCGGGCTGAGCTTCCCCCGGCCCGCGTGCACTTCCCGGCTGCGACCGGTTGCAGCATGTTCAGCTCCCGGTCGCGTCTGCTTCAACGTGTCTGACGGAGAGTGAACTGAAGCGCTTTGCGGGCGCCTGTTTCGTGCCGGCGGCGCATTGAAGCGCGCCACGGTACTTCGTACGGGCGCGGTGCGTCCAGGCGCTGACCGAGCCCGGCTCGATGCCGGCTGCTCCTGAACGCGACTTGCCGACACCTTGACGCTTCGTTCCGCAAACGTTCAGCTGGGCGTCTGTGTCCGGGTTGTGTGTCGTCCCTAGGGTCCCTGCGGACTCGAAAGAAGGGACCCATGGGCAGACTCCTCGCAGTCCGGGCTCGCGGCATCACCAAGTGTTTCGGTGACGTCGTCGCACTCGACGGCATCGACCTGGATGTGACTCAAGGTCAGATCCACGGCCTGGTAGGACCGAACGGCGCCGGCAAGACGACATTGCTCGGCCTCCTGCTGGGCCTGGCCGTCGCCGACAGCGGCCGCTTCGAGATCCTGGGTACGCCGGTCGGGCGGGCGTTCGCCGCTCCCGACGGTGTCGCCGGCTTCGTGGACGGGCCCGGTCTCTACCCCTCGCTCACCGCCAGGCAGAACCTCGCCGCACTGGCCGCTCTCCGCGGCCACGACGCCCGGACGACGGCGATCGACGACGTACTCGACCAGGTCGGACTCACCGATGTCGCCGACGACCGGGCCCGCGGCTTCTCCCTCGGCATGCGTCAGCGTCTCGGGCTCGCCGCCGCCCTGCTCACCAAGCCCCGGCTGCTCGTGCTCGACGAACCCTCCAACGGCCTGGACCCGGCCGGCAAAAGACACGTACACGGTGTCCTCACCCGGCTCGCGGCGGACGGAACCAGCGTCGTCCTCTCGAGCCACCGCATGGACGACCTGGAGGCACTGTGCTCCGAGGTCACCATCATCGCCACCGGACGGGTCGTCTTCTCCGGCCCGCTCGGCAAGCTGGCCGCCGAGAACCGTGAACTCGACTACCGGCTGCGGACCTCCGACCCGCAAACCGCCCGCCGACTGGCTGCCGACACCGCCGGGATACGGGTCGTCGACGACGCCGTGGGACGGCACGACGCGGAGGTGCTCGTGGTGCGCGCGCTGGTGCCCGCCCTCGACGAACTGGTGGTGGGGCTCGTGCACGCGGACGTCTCGGTGCGCGAGCTCGCCCCAGTGGTGTCGCCGCTCGAAGCCGCGTTCCTCGCCCTCACCGAGCAGCAGGAGGCCGCCCGATGACCGCGACCATCGTCGATGACAACGTCGTCGTGGCCCGTGCCCCCCGCGTCTCGGTGGTGCGTGGCTACCGCTTCGAGCTGGTCAAGCTGGTCTCGCAATGGCGGATCCGCCTGCTGGTCCTCGCCTGCTGGATCGCGCCGGCGCTCTTCGTCGCCGGGGTGAGCCGGCAGAGCACGCTGCCCGCCGACACCCTCTTCGGTCGCTGGATGCACGCCACGGGGTGGGCCGGACCGCTGGTGATGCTCGGCTTCGCGGGCACGTGGGCGCTGCCGCTGCTGACCTCGGTGGTCGCCGGCGACGTGTTCGCCTCCGAGGACCGGCTCGGCACCTGGCGCCACCTGCTCGTGGCCGTCCGGTCGCCCAGGCGGATCTTCGCGGGGAAGTCACTGGCCAGCCTCACCGTCATCCTGCTGCTCGTGGCCGGGCTGGCCTGTTCCAGCACGGTCGGCGGGATCGTGGCGGTCGGCAACCAGCCGCTCGTCGGCCTCGACGGCCACCTGCTCGCGCCGGGGGACGCCGCGGGCAAGGTCCTGCTCGCCTGGGCCTGCGCCCTCGCCCCGACCCTGGCCCTCGCCGGGATCGGACTGCTCGGGTCGGTCGCCCTGGGGCGGTCACCGATGGGGCTGCTGCTGCCCCCGATCGTCGCGCTCGCGATGCAGGTCGCCCAGATGCTGCCGCTGCCCGTCGCCGTGCGCCTCGCCCTGCCCGGCTACGCCTTCATCTCCTGGAACGGTCTGTTCACCAGCCCGGCGCAGGTCGGCCCGCTCCTGATCGGCATCGTGGTCAGCCTGGTGTGGGCCGTGCTCGCGACAGTGCTGGCGTACCTGCTCTTCCTGCGGCGCGACTTCACCAACCCGGCCTACGACGGTTCCGGGCGCCGTGCGGTAACCACCGGACTCCTGCCGCTGGTCGCACTGACCGCCCTCACCGTCGCGGTGGTCGCCGTGGCGACCCCGTCGATGGGCTCCGGGATCGAGCAGGACAAGGTCCAGCGGTCGGTCGCCACGGCGTTCGCCCACCTCTACCGCGTGCAGACCGAGCAGCTCCACCGCCCAGCCGTCACCGAGGCCCAGCTGAAGGCCACGGCGGCGTGCAACAAGGGCGACGGCCAGGTCGCCCCCCAGGGGGCGGGCAACGACTGGCGTTGCGTCGTCACCTGGCATCTCCCCGGCGTCGCGGCCGCAGGGACGGCCATCTACCAACTTGACGTCGCCTCAGACGGGCGGTTCGTGGCCGACGGCGACGGACCGAAGGAAGTGAACGGCTACTTCCTGGTCCGTACCCCCACCGGGGACGCCCCGAACCCCCTATGGCAGTTCGACGGCAACGTCGAACTGCTCGACACCTCCTCGAAGGGATAGTTCCATGCAGGTAACACGGCAGCGTCGAATCAACGAGAAGGAGCAGGTCAGCCTTTTCGGTAGACGTGTCGGCCGTCGGACTGTGCTGGTGACGTCGGGCATCGCTGTCGCCCTCGCCGTCACGGGCACCGCTGTCGCCCAGACGCACCAGTTCGGCACCCAGCAGGTCGGTCAGGTCACCGCGAACGGCCAGGTCGTCTCCGCCGACCAGTACATAGCCCCGTACGGCAGCCGCACTGTCATCAACGACGGCAAGATCATGTCGTCCTCGGCCAGCCCGGACGGCAGCCACCTCGCGGCCGCGATCGCCGACGGTGACGCGGCGCTGGTCATCATGGACCTCAAGACCGGGCAGGTGAAGCAGAAGGTCGGCAGCAACAAGGCGGACGACCTGCGCATCAGCAGCGGCTCCGTCGGCCAGGAGGGTCCGACGTACTCGCCCGACGGCAAGCAGCTGTGGCTGGGCCAGAGCGACGGCTACACCAAGTTCACCGTGAACGCGGACGGCACCCTCTCCAACCCGACGACCGTCTCCATCCCGGCCGACGGCTCCAAGCACGCGCTGGTGGGTGCGGCGGTGTTCTCGGCCGACGGCTCCACCGTGTACTCCGCGGTCAACGGCCAGAACCGGGTGGTCGCCATCGACGCGGCGACCGGGACCATCAAGCAGAGCTGGGCCGTGGGCAACGCCCCCCGTGGCATCGCCCTGGTCGGCAACAAGCTCTACGTCAGCAACGAGGGCGGCCGTCCGGCCAAGGCCGGCGACACCACGATGAACTCCTACGGCACCCAGGTGCCGGCCAACCCGGAGACCGGTGCCTCCACCACCGGCACGGTCAGTGTCATCGACGTGGTGAACCCGTCCGCCGCCGTCGGGTCCATCGACGTCGGTCTGCACCCGACCGCGGTGTACGCCAAGAAGGGCGCGGTGTTCGTCACCAACACCGCCGACAACAACGTGTCGGTCATCAACACCGCCAGCGACAAGGTCGTCCAGACCATCTCCACCCAGCCGTGGCCGGAGGCGTCGGTCGGTTACGAGCCCAACGCGGTGACGCTCACCGACGACGGTCACCTGCTGGTGACGCTCGGCCGCGCCAACGCGGTCGCCGTGTACCGATACACGTCCCCGCAGCAGCCGGCCGGCTACGTCGGCCTGCTCCCGACGGACTACTTCCCCTCGGGGATCACCACCGTGGGCAACACCGTGGTCGTCTCCAACACCCGTGGCATCGACGCGCGCCGCCCCACCACCGCGGCCGGCCACGGCACCCACGACACGACCTCCAGCCTGACGCAGTTCTCGCTGCCGGACGACAGCGTCATCAGGTCCGAGACGGCCAAGGTCTTCAAGCAGAACGGCTGGACCGCCGGCTCGGTCAAGTCGGCCAAGGGCAAGAGCAACGCGAAGCCGGTGCCGGTCCCGACGCGGCTCGGCGCCCCCTCGACGATCAAGCACGTCTTCCTGCTCGTCAAGGAGAACCGGACCTACGACCAGGTCCTCGGTGACATCGCGAAGGGCAACGGCGACTCGTCGCTCACGCAGTTCGGCGAGAATGTGACGCCGAACCAGCACGCTCTTGCGCAGCAGTTCGGGCTGTACGACAACTTCTACGACGTCGGCACGAACTCCGCCGAGGGCCACAACTGGCTGATGCAGGCCGACAACCCGGAGTACACCGAGTCCTCGGCCGGTGAGTACACGCGCAGCTACGACACCGAGGACGACGTTCTCGGCCACCAGAAGTCCGGGTTCATCTGGACCGGTGCGCAGGCGGCCGGCAAGTCCGTCAAGGACTACGGCGAGTTCCAGTCGATCGAGAGCAAGCCGGCCGGCGCGACCTGGCAGAACCTGTACTGCGACGCCAAGAACATGGAGGCGACCGGGCAGAAGACCGCCTACCCCATTCAGACGGGTTCGGCGATCCCGTCGCTCAACAAGGTGTCGGTGCCCGGCTTCCCGCTGTTCGACCTCAACGTTCCGGACGTCTACAAGGAACAGATCTGGAAGCAGGACTTCGAGAAGAACGGTCCGGCGAACCTGAACATGTTCTGGTTCTCCAACGACCACACCGGTGGTCCGGCGAGCCCGGCCGCCGAGGTCGCGGACAACGACCTCGCGGTCGGCAAGATGGTCGACGAGATCACGCACAGCAAGTACTGGAAGGACTCGGCGATATTCGTCGTCGAGGACGACTCCCAGGCCGGCCTCGACCACGTCGACGGCCACCGTGCCCCGGTCCAGGTCATCAGCCCCTATGCCCAGCACGGCCAGGTCGACAACCACTACTATTCGCAGATCACGATGATCCGCACCGTCGAGCAGATCCTCGGGATCCACCCGATGAACCAGATGGACAGCGCGGCCACCCCGATGTTCGGAGCCTTCACCCAGAAGCCGGACTACACGCCGTTCAAGGCGCGGCCCAACCGGACCTCGCTGACCCTCGGCCTGAGCACCCAGCCCTCCTGCGGCCCGGACACCCCGGCGCCGCAGGACGCCAAGGCGGCGCCCGCGCAGACGTCCGTGACGGTGCCGGCGGCCGAGCAGAAGGTCGCGGCGCAGTGGAAGGCCTGGGAGTCGCACCAGCGGCTGACCGGTACGAAGGCGGTGCCCGACTTCGCCAACCCCGAGCAGATGAACCGTCTCACGTGGTACGAGACGTACAACTGGTCCAAGCCGTACCCCGGTGACAGCAAGATCTACGCGCCGAACGACGTGCCCGGCGCCTACATCCCGTCGTCGGAGTCCGACGGCTGACATAGCTGTTCGCATCGAGGGGCCCCGGGCCGGCGTCACCGCCGGCTCGGGGCCCCTTCCCTTGTGGTCCATGGCGTCCAGGCAACCCGATCGGTCGGACATCGTGCGAGCGAGCCCGGCTGGCTGTGGACAACTCCTGGCGTGCTCATGGTCGTGGTTGTCCACAGGCCAAGCGGAATTCCAAGATCCGCGAGATGGTCGCGGCATGACGAACCACGACGAAGCGGCCGGCCCCTCCGGCATCGGAGACATGCACGGATCCGCACACCACAGCGGCGAGCCCACCGCGTACGCCGGACACGGCCGCTCGGCGGGAGGCCCGGGTGAAACCCAGGTCACGCTGCGCACCCCGGCCGAGCTGGCCGACGCCCTGCCGTACCTGCTCGGGTACCGCCCGGAGGACAGCATCGTGCTGGTGGCACTGCACGACCGGGACGGGCGGGGGAGGTTCGGCGGGCGCGCACGGCTCGGCATCCCTGCCCAGCCCGGCGACTGGCCGTCCGCGGCACAGCAGTTGGCGCGCGGCCTGGTGGCCGGCAGCGAGCGCAGAGGTGCCCGACCGGAAAGCATGGTCGCCTATTTGGTCCAGGAACCGTCGAGCGGTGAGACCGGACGCGATGTGATGGAGCGCCTCCGGCCGCTGGCCCAGTCGCTGCGCACGGCCTGCGGCGGCCTCGACGCGCCCGTGGTGGAGGCCCTGTGCCTCTCCGACGGCCGCTTCTGGTCGTATGTGTGCCCCAGCCCCGGCTGCTGTCCCTCCGAGGGGCAGCCGCTGGGCCTGCCCGGCACCTCCGTCCTGGCCGCCGCCGCGACCTACGCGGGCCTTCAGGTACGCGGCACGCTCAAGGAGTTCCGGGCGCGGCTCAGTCCCTGGGAGACGGCGGCAGCGCTCGCTCAGGAAGCGGCGCTGGACGCCGCGAGCATGGCGCTCGTCCGGAGAATCCTGGACGACGGCACCCGCGACGGGGTCGCCGCCGAGACGCTCGCACTCGCCGAGCGGGTCATGGCCCGGCTCGCCGAGGCCCCTCCGGTGTCCGCAGCCCCAGCCGCGGACCGGCGCGACGACGAACTGCTCGGGCACGACGAGGCCGCGGCCCTGATCGTCGGCCTCCAGGACCGCATGACCCGCGACCGCGCGGCGGAGTGGATGGAGGGCGCGGAGGCCGCCGTGGCGCTACGGCTGTGGCGCGCCCTGGCCCGTCGCTGTGTCGGCTCGTACGGCGAGCACGCCGCGGCGCCGCTGACGCTCGCCGGGTGGGTGGCCTGGTCGACCGGCGACGAACTCGAGGCCCGTGAAGCCCTCGCCATGGCCCTGGGTGCGGACCCGGACTACCTCTTCGCCCGCCTCCTGCACCAGGCCTGCAACGAGGGCCTCGACCCGGAGACCGTCCGCCGTTGTCTGCGTGCGGAACGAGCGGGCCGCGAAGGGAACGAGGGGGCGCCCGCCACGATGCCGGATGACAGGGCCGAGCTCCCGGGCGGTGCCGCGCCCCCCGCCGCGGCCGGGGCGCCCACCCCGCAGGAGCCCACCCGTGCCCCTGGCGCCCCCCGGCGGAGGCGCACGGCCCGCCCGGCGAACGGCGGCAGCCGGCCGCCCCGTGGTCCCGCCGAGGGGGCCAGGGCCCGTCACCGGCGTCCCGCCGACATCCCACCTGGTGGCGAAGGGCAGCGGGCGGCAGAGGAGGCGACCGGCCGGTCCGGTGCCCGCCGCCGTTCCGGCCGGTGTACGGAGGAGGGCGGCACATGAGCACGTCCTGCGCGCGGCGTACCGCCGTTCGGTCGGCATCCCCTCCCATGGGCGTGACCCCGGGCAGGCGCGATCCGTTCACCTGAGTGGCGGAACCCGTGCTCGGGTCGCGCCGCCGCATCGCTCACGACCCTCTCCGGAGCCGCCCGCCCGGCTCCGGGCGCACCCCAGGCGTACCGAGCGCAGAGAAAGCCGCCCCATGCCCCTGCCCGTACCGTTCTCCGCCCCCGACGGCAACCGACGTCCCCGCCACGGCCCCTCGGAGCCCCGGCCTTCCCGGGGCGCCCCACCGGCTGTGTCCTCGATGCCGGGCGGCACACCGGCTCCCATCCCGCACGTCGACCGGCCCCAGGCCTGCCCTCCGCCCCTGCCCGCTGCGCCGCGCCGAGTCGCCGACCTGCCGCCCGCCCACACCGCGCTGATCTGCGTCGCCCTGCCCGGCCTTGCGGTCTCCACGGATCAGGGACAGCTGACGGGACAGGGCCTGGAGGGGTTCTACCGAGCGGGCCGGCGCGTGCTCTCCCGCTGCCAGGTGCGGGTGGCCGGGCGGGAGCCGCTTCCCGTTCAGGCCCGCATGATCGCGGCCGACCGGGCCCGTTTCGTGGGGACGGTGCACGCGTCCCCCGACGCGGGACCGGATCCGGACGTCGTCGTGGAGCGCGTTCGGTTCGCCGACGGCACGGAGCGGATCACCCTGCACAGCGCGGCCGCGCGCCCGTTGCGGCTGCCGATGGAGGTGTTCCTCGGCACCGACCTCGCGGAACTGGGAGAGATCGCCTCAGGCTGCACCGGACCCGAACTCCCCGCCACCGTCCATGACTCCGGGCTGCGCTGGTCCTGTCAGAAGGGCGACTGCGCGGTCACGGCCGCACCGCCCCCCACGGACGCCCTCGCCTCGGCGGGGCTCCTGCGCTGGGAGCTGGAACTGCCGCCCGGCGGGACGCGGAGCGTGGAACTGCGGCTGCGGCCGGACGGTGCGGTTCCGGTCAGAGCGGTGGGACACGGCGCGGCGAGCCCGCTCGCACAGGCCCGGGCCACCGGGGACGACCCCCGTGTCCAGCCGCTGCTGGACACCTGCGTCGAGGACCTCAGGGCCCTGCTGCTCCGGGACCCCGCGCACCCTTCCGACATCCAGCTGGCGGCCGGAGCGCCGTGGCGCTGCGGCCCGGCGCCCGCGGAGTCCCTGGGGGCGGCCCGGATGACGCTGCCGCTCGGCACCCGGCTGGCCGCGGGCACGCTGCGGATCCTCGCCCGTACCCAACTCGGCGGCCCGGGCCTCCGCTCGGGCATGATCCCGGGGCCCCGCCGGGACGCGGGCGCGCATCTGCCACCGGGCTGCACGGGCACCGAGGCCACTCTGCTGTTCCCCGTGCTCCTCGCGGAAGCCTGGCGCTGGGGGCTTCCCGAGCGGGAGACGGAGGAGCTGCTGCCGGCGGCCGAGCACTGTCTGCGGTGGCTGCGCACCACCGTCGGTGACGGCGTCTACCTGCCCGACCCGCAGCCGGCCGGGCCACTGCGCTGCGAGACCCAGGCGTACGCCCACCGCGCCGCGTTGGTCGGCGCCGACCTGCTCGACGCATGCGGGCGACCGGGCGGGGCGGAACTGCGCGAATGGGCCGAGGAGCTGCGCGACGCGTTCTGCGAGGACTTCTGGATCGAGGACCGGTCGGGGGGCAGGCCAGCGGCCGCCCGCACCCGCGACGGACGCCTCGTACCGCACCTCGGCGCGGGCGCCGCCCACCTCCTCGACACCGGGCTGCTCGGCTGCGGCACCCTTGCGCCCGGCCTGCTGGACAAGGTGCGCACCGAGCAGCTCGCGCGGTTGCTCGGCGGCCCCGCCATGGACTCGGGATGGGGACTGCGCGGCCTGGCGGCCGGTGAGGCGGCGTACAACCCGTTCGGACACCGCCGGGGAGCGGTGCGCGTCCAGGAGACGGCGGTCGCCGTCGCGGGACTGGCCGCCGCCGGGTACGAGAAGGAGGCGGGCGGCCTGCTCGGGGGGATGCTGGCGGCGGCGGAGGCGTTCGGATACCGGCTGCCCGAGATGTTCGCCGGCGAGCCGCGGACGGAAGGGAGCGCGCCGCTGCCGCATCCGGCGGCCTGCCGGCCCGCTGCCACGGCGGCGGCCGCCGGGGTGCTGCTGCTCACCGCGCTCGTCGGAATCCGTCCGGACGCGCCCGCCGGGACGGTGACCCTGTGTCCGGTCCGTGGCGCCCCGCTCGGTGAGATCGTCCTGACCGGACTGAGGCTGGCCGGCGCCCCGTTCTCCGTGCGCGTGGGCCGGCTCGGCCTCGCCATGGTGGAGGAGGCCGCCGACGGGTTGCAGCTGGGGGTGTGACCTCGGATGACGTGGCGCGGCAGCGCGGAGGGCGGCTGTCGATGAAACCTGTATCGGACAGAAGCGGATCAGGCGCCGAAGCGGTCACGGAAGGGAGTGTTTATCGTCAGGAAGACGACTATGATCGCGGCATGCCCTACGACCCGTCAGCCGTCCCGCCCTTCGCCGTCACCGTGGATCTGGTCGTGCTGACCGTGCGCCGCCACGCCCTGTGTGCGCTGGCGGTGCGCAGGGGTGAGCCGCCCTTCCAGGGCCGGTGGGCGCTGCCGGGCGGCTTCGTCCGGGCTGACGAGGACCTGGCGCAGGCCGCCGCACGCGAGCTGGCCGAGGAGACGGGGCTGCGGACCCACGACCCGTCCGCACCGGCTCAGGACAACGGCGCCCACCTGGAGCAGCTGGCCACGTACGGCGACCCGAAGCGCGACCCGCGGATGAGGGTGGTGAGCGTCGCCCATCTCGCGCTCGCCCCCGACCTGCCCGCGCCCCGGGCCGGCGGTGACGCCAGCAACGTACGCTGGGCGCCGATCGAGGAGCTGTTGGAGCAGGGCGGGTACGGCCGCGCCGGCGAACCGGTGGCTCCGCTCGCCTTCGATCACGCGCAGATCCTGGCGGACGGTGTCGAGCGCGCCCGATCCAAGATCGAGTACTCCTCGCTGGCCACTGCCTTCTGCCCTCCCGAGTTCACCGTCGGCGAGCTGCGCAGGGTCTACGAGGCCGTGTGGGGCGTGGCGCTGGACCCGCGCAACTTCCACCGCAAGGTGACCGGTACGCCCGGCTTCCTCGTCCCCACGGGCGGTACGACGACCCGGCAGGGCGGCCGCCCCGCACAGCTCTTCCGGGCGGGCGGCGCCACGCTGCTCAACCCGCCGATGCTGCGTCCTGAGGTCTGACCGGCGGCATCACGGGGTGAATGCGGCCCACGGACGGCTGACGGAAGCCGGCCGCCGTCTGTGAGTCACGCGCGCCGTCGGCGTCGGTCGCCGACCTCCGGTCGCCGACATCAGCTCCGGACATATATCCGATTATGTTCCTGTCTGATTAAAGTGAGAGCCTGTCGATCCGCAAGGTTCCCGACAAAATGGGCATATCGCGCTATCTTGCTTCGAGTGATCCAGGCGATCGGATTGACCAGCACCCCCCGCAAGGACCTTCCGCCTGCCGTCGACGACGTGTCCTTCGAGGCTCACGCGGGCCATGTCACCGCGCTTCTGGGAGCCTCGGGTGCGGGCAAGACGACGGCGCTCCGGCTCATGCTCGAACTTCAATCGGGCCGCGGCATCACCTATTTCCGGGGCCGCCCGCTGCACCGCATCGCCCACCCCGCCCGTGAAGTGGGCGTGCTGCTCGGCGACGTCCCCGGTCATCCCGCGCGCACGGTCCGCGGACAACTGCGCATGCTGTGCGCGGCCGCGGGCGTGCCGGCCCGGCGCGCCGACGAGGTCCTCGACGCGGTGGGACTCGTCGGCCTGCGCGACGAGCGCCTGGGCAACCTCTCGCGCGGCATGGACCGCCGCCTGGGCCTCGCCTGCGCCCTGCTCGCCGACCCGCACGCGCTCGTCCTCGACGACCCCGCGGGCGGGCTCTCCACCCGTGAGAGGCGCTGGCTGCACGGCGCTCTGCGCGTGCACGCCGCCCAGGGCGGCACCGTCCTGTTCACCACGGCCGACCCGAAGGAGGCTGCGCGCACCGCCGATCACGTCGTCACCCTCGACCAGGGCCGTCTCGTCGCCGACCAGCCGGCCGCCGACTTCGCCCGTACCCGGCTGCGGCCCCGCGTGGTCGTCCGCAGCCCGCACGCAGCCCGCCTCGGCGCCCTGCTCGCCAAGGAGGCCAGAACCGCGCAGCGTTCGGTGGAGATCGTCCAGGAGGGCGGCAACCGGCTGTCGGTGTACGGCAGTACGTGTGCCGGTATCGGCGAGGCCGCGTTCCGGCACGGCATCCTTGTTCACCAACTCGCCGACGAGATCGGTGACATGGGGCCGACCGCCGGTGCCGAGGCCGCCCCGGCCCCGTCCGCCGGGACACCGGGCGACCTGCCCCCACTGTCACCGCCCGTCGACGTCCGGTCCGTCCCGAGCCCCCTGCGCCCGCTGCGCTACGAACTGCGCCGTGCCGCTGGGATCGGCACCGGCTACGCCACCGCGGCCGCCGTCCTCGTCACCTCGGTCCTGCTCTCCGTCCTCCTCGCCCGAGCCGGGCACACTCCGCCGCGCCGCCTGCTGGCCGCCTGGCCGCAACAGCTCCCGCTGCCGCCCGCGGCGCTCGGCGCCGGACTGCTGGGTGCCCACGCCTTCGGCGAAGAGTTCCGGCATCCCGCCCTGGCGGCGGCCCGCGGGACCGTCCCCCGCCGCCTGGGACTGCTCGCCGCCAAACTCCTCGTCGCCGGGGCCACGGCGCTGGCGCTGGCCGCCCTCGCCGCCGTCTGCGACCTGGTGTCGCTCCACCTCCTCTACGGGCGGGAGGCCGCCCAGGTTCCCGCCGACTGGCTTGCGCTGGCGGCGAGTTGGTGCGGGCTGGTCGCGGGATGCGCCTGGGCCGGTGTACTGGCCGCCGGTCTCTTCCGGTCCACGACCGCAGGGCTCGCCGCCGTCCTCGCGGTGCCCGTCGTGGTCGTACCCCTGGTCGAGAAGGCGCTCTCGGGGCCGTCCGTGCGGACCGCGACGGGCCTCGCCGAGCGGATGCCCGCCCTGATACTGCTGCGGTGGCCCTTCGGCGGGGACAGGTACCTGGTCGCGGCGGCGCGCATGATCGCCCAACCCGTGGGCGGGGCATTGACCTTGTCCCTGTCCGCCCTGCTGTGCGCCTACCTGATCACAACCCTGCGCAGCAGAGTCTGATGACAACAGTCCGTGCCGATCCGGTCCCCCTGTGTCGCAACTCCCCTGAAAAGCGCCCATTTCTTTCCGATAAGGCGTCAATTGCGACGCCGTGAGCGATCACCCTTTCGTGTGCTTTTCACCAAAGACCTCAAGGGAGTTGGAGAGGGCGCCGACAAAGGATCCGTGAGTACCCTTGCGCACACCATGATGACCGCCGCCCGCTCAGCAGACTCCGGCCTGGCCGGACCGGGCGGACTCGACCGCTACCCCTACGCCGAGGCGCCCGCCGCCGACCGCGTCGGCGCCCCCTCGTGGGAGGGCGCGGAGCCGGAACTGGGACGCGTCGGCCGGCGCGCCGCGGGCAGCCGCGGACGCGGACTGCACGGCCAACTCGTCCAGCAGCTGGGCCAAATGATCGTCTCCGGGGACCTGGGTGCCGACCGCCCGCTGGTGCCCGAGGAGATCGGGCAGCGTTTCGAGGTCTCCCGGACCGTGGTCCGTGAATCGCTGCGCGTCCTGGAGGCCAAGGGCCTGGTCAGCGCCCGCCCGAACGTCGGCACACGCGTACGCCCCGTCAGCGACTGGAACCTCCTGGACCCGGACATCATCGAGTGGCGTGCCTTCGGGCCGCAGCGCGACGACCAGCGCCGCGAGCTGAGCGAGCTGCGCTGGACCATCGAGCCGCTCGCCGCGCGCCTCGCCGCCGGGCACGGGCGCGAGGAGGTGCAGCAGCGGCTCGGCGACATGGTCGAGATCATGGGCCACGCCCTGGGGCAGGGCGACTCACTGACCTTCTCCCGTGCCGACGCGGAGTTCCACTCGCTGCTCATCCAGGTCGCCGGCAACCGCATGCTGGAGCACCTTTCGGGGATCGTCTCGGCCGCCCTTCAGGTCTCCGGCGGCCCGGTCACCGGGTGCGACCGCCCGAACGAGACGGCCCTGTCGCAGCACGCCCGCATCGTCGACGCGCTCGCCGCGGGTGACGGCGCGGCCGCCGAGGGCGCCATGCGGCAACTGCTCACCGTCCACCCCGAGGTCGAGCGCGTGGTGCCCGCGCCGCGCGAGCACTGACCGCACACCGTCGGCGATGCGACCAGGGGGTGGGTACGCGCATCGGGCGGCCCCGGCCCGCGCGGCCGGTGGCCGCGGAGAGCCGTACGCCCGCCGTCGGACTCCGTCGGATCCTCCCGGGACCCGGCGGAGCCCGACGGAGACCGGCGACCCCGCCCCGAGCCGGGGTGACACGGCCGTCGGGGATCCGGTGCCGGTCATGGGTGACCCGGTGGCGACCGCGGGTCCTCGGAGCAGGCGACGGATTCCCGGTATCCGATACGGATTCCCTGTGTCAGACGCGGCTTCCGGGATACGCGGTGGTGTAGAACCGTCGACGGCCGAGCGTCGGCAGTGGCGTCGACCGATCACATCTGCCCGTATCTGGACGTTTTTGAGCGGTTACGGGGTGTGATCCGGGCCACGTAGGTTGGGCGTAACGCTCTGCGGGGCTGCGCGATGACCTAAGAGGTGACAGCCGAGAAAGGAATACGGACGCCGTTCGCGGCGCTGTGCATCTTCCCGGCCCGCGCCCGCGCCGTCGGCCCACCCCAAGCCGACGGTCGGCTCCTGTCCGTCGTGGACGGGGCCGGAAGCCGTTTTCCAACGTTCCGAGAGGTTGTTCGTGTCGGCCAGCACATCCCGTACGCTCCCGCCGGAGATCGCCGAGTCCGTCTCTGTCATGGCTCTCATTGAGCGGGGAAAGGCTGAGGGGCAGATCGCCGGCGACGATGTGCGTCGGGCCTTCGAAGCTGACCAGATTCCGGCCACTCAGTGGAAGAACGTACTGCGCAGCCTCAACCAGATCCTCGAGGAAGAGGGTGTGACGCTGATGGTCAGTGCCGCAGAGCCCAAGCGCACCCGCAAGAGCGTCGCAGCGAAGAGTCCGGCCAAGCGCACCGCCACCAAGGCCGTCCCGGCGAAGACGGTGACCTCCAAGAAGGCCACCGCCCCCGCCGCCCCGGCGGTGCCGGTCGCCGACGATCCGGCTGAGGACGCGCCCGTCAAGAAGACCGCGGCCAAGAAGGCGGCGGCAGCGAAGAAGACGGTCGCGAAGAAGGCCGTCGCCAAGAAGACGGCGGCCAAGAAGACGACCGCCGAAAAGAAGGACGACGTCGAGCTGCTCGACGAGGACGTCCTCGAGGACACCCCCGTCAAGGCCGGCGAGGAGCCCGAGGGCGCGGAGAACGCCGGCTTCGTGCTCTCCGACGAGGACGAGGACGACGCGCCCGCGCAGCAGGTCGCCGCGGCCGGCGCCACCGCCGACCCGGTCAAGGACTACCTGAAGCAGATCGGCAAGGTCCCCCTGCTCAACGCGGAGCAGGAGGTCGAGCTCGCCAAGCGCATCGAGGCCGGCCTCTTCGCCGAGGACAAGCTGGCCAACGCCGACAAGCTCGCCCCCAAGCTCAAGCGTGAGCTGGAGATCATCGCGGAGGACGGCCGCCGCGCCAAGAACCACCTCCTGGAGGCCAACCTCCGTCTGGTGGTCTCCCTGGCCAAGCGCTACACCGGGCGCGGCATGCTCTTCCTGGACCTCATCCAGGAGGGCAACCTCGGTCTGATCCGCGCGGTCGAGAAGTTCGACTACACCAAGGGCTACAAGTTCTCCACGTACGCCACCTGGTGGATCCGTCAGGCGATCACCCGCGCCATGGCCGACCAGGCCCGCACCATCCGTATCCCGGTGCACATGGTCGAGGTCATCAACAAGCTCGCGCGCGTGCAGCGCCAGATGCTCCAGGACCTGGGCCGCGAGCCCACCCCGGAGGAGCTGGCCAAGGAGCTCGACATGACCCCGGAGAAGGTCATCGAGGTCCAGAAGTACGGCCGGGAGCCGATCTCGCTGCACACCCCGCTGGGCGAGGACGGCGACAGCGAGTTCGGTGACCTCATCGAGGACTCCGAGGCGGTCGTCCCGGCCGACGCGGTCAGCTTCACGTTGCTGCAGGAGCAGCTGCACTCCGTGCTCGACACGCTGTCCGAGCGCGAGGCGGGCGTCGTCTCCATGCGTTTCGGTCTCACCGACGGTCAGCCGAAGACCCTCGACGAGATCGGCAAGGTGTACGGCGTCACCCGTGAGCGCATCCGCCAGATCGAGTCCAAGACGATGTCGAAGCTGCGTCACCCGTCGCGCTCCCAGGTGCTGCGCGACTACCTCGACTAGCCCTCGGCCGTACGCTCATCAGGGGCTGTCTCCTACGGGAGGCGGCCCCTTTGCGTGTGCGGGATGCGGCAAGCTGAATCACTGTGGGTGTTCTACGACCATCCGACAGTGAGGAGAGCGCATGCCTCGCCCCTACGTCCGATCCCTGGCGCTGGCGGCCGCAGCAGCCCTGATACAGCTGACGGCAGCCGCGCCGGCGACGGCAGACAGCGTTGTCATCGGAGGGTCTCCGGTCGACATCTCACAGAGCCCGTGGACGGTCGCCCTGTCCAGCCGTGACCGGTTCGGAGGTACCCGGGCGGGGCAGTTCTGCGGAGGCGTGGTGGTGGGCCCCTCCACCGTCCTGACCGCCGCCCACTGTCTGAGCGCGGCCGTCCTCGGAGCGCCACCCGGGCGGGTGCGGGATCTGAAGGTGATCGCGGACCGTACGGACCTCACGTCCAGCCAGGGCAAGGAGATCCCCGTGACCTCGACATGGGTCAATCCGCAGTACAACAGGTATACGAACACCGGGGACTTCGGTGTGCTCACCCTCGCCTCCCCGCTGCCCGCCAGCTCGGTCATCCCCATGGCGCCCGCCGGGGATCCGACCTATACGCCGGGCACGCCGGCGACGGTGTACGGCTGGGGGGACGTCACGGGGAACGCCACCTACACGAGCAGTCTGCGGGCCGCCAGCCTTCAGGTCCTGACGGATGCGACCTGTGAGCAGGCGTATCCGGGTGGTCTGGACGGCAGATACGTCGCGTCCTCCATGCTGTGCGCCGGCGCGCCCCAAGGCGGCCATGACGCCTGTCAGGGGGACAGCGGAGGGCCGCTGGTGGCCAATGGGCGCCTGATCGGCGTGGTGTCCTGGGGGAGCGGCTGTGGGCAGCCAGGGCGCCCTGGTGTCTACACGCGGGTCTCGGAGGCCGTCAAGGCGCTGGGGGGCGGCCACTGAGGGCGGCGCCGCCGGGCGCCGCCTCGCGCCGCGGGAAAGGGCACACCCGTACGGGCTGTCGCCGGCACGGAGTGTGTGGTCGGTGTGCGTCACGAGGACGCCGGCCTGCGCGTCCTACGAGTACGGGCGACCACTCCCCGGATGGGGTGGCCGCCCGTTCACCGGCGGCGCTGCCGGTGTCGGCTCGTCGTGGACGCGAAGGGTCAGCGTTCCTCTTCGGACGCGTTCACGGGAACGGAGGTGAGCCGTTCCGTCTCGTCCTGTATCTCAGCGGCGATCTTCTTGAGTTCCGGCTCGAACTTGCGGCCGTGGTGGGCGCAGAAGAGCAGTTCTCCGCCGCTCAGGAGGACGACGCGCAGATACGCCTGGGCGCCGCAACGGTCGCAGCGGTCAGCGGCCGTCAGCGGGCTCGCGTGGGTCAGAACAGTAGTCACGTCGCCTCTTCTCTAGCTCGACGAGCTGTCGTACCAGGGTCAACATCCAACCAGGCCGAAAACGTTCCCGCTCGCGGCTTCCCCTCGAAAAAATCTTTCCGAGCCGGCTGTCTGCTGCCGGTTGGCGGCGAATGTGCCGTATTACGTCTCTTGTGTCGTACGGGTTCGCGCTGTGTGTCGGTTGTCCGTCCTCCCGGCGGGTTGCCGGTTGTGGATGAGGACGTGCCCCGAGGCTAAATGGTTCATGCCTCGAAGGGAACGTGATATGTACTTCACCCCGACGAGGGACCGAACGTCCGTACGACTCTGGATTACTCTGAGGTGCCGACGAGGGTTGCGTTACAACGGCTCTACCAGGCCTCGGTACCCTCGGAGCGGCGACCGAAGCCGACCCTCCCCCCAGGGGGTCCCATCTGAAATTCAGCGAGGAGCGAACCGCGTGACCGCCGAGACGTCCGTGCCGTCCACAGCGCTGCTGACCGGAGCAGACCGGGACGGTTCCAACTACACCGCGCGGCACCTGCTCGTCCTCGAAGGCCTCGAGGCCGTACGCAAGCGCCCCGGCATGTACATCGGCTCCACCGACAGCCGGGGCCTGATGCACTGCCTCTGGGAGATCATCGACAACTCCGTCGACGAGGCCCTGGGCGGCTACTGCGACCACATCGAGGTGATCCTGCACGACGACGCCTCGGTGGAGGTGCGGGACAACGGCCGGGGCATCCCGGTCGACGTCGAGCCCAAGACCCGCCTGTCCGGCGTCGAGGTCGTGATGACCAAGCTGCACGCGGGCGGCAAGTTCGGCGGCGGCTCCTACGCGGCGTCCGGCGGTCTGCACGGCGTCGGGGCGTCCGTGGTGAACGCCCTCTCCGCGCGTCTGGACGTCGAGGTCGACCGTGGCGGCCACACCCACCTCATCAGCTTCCGGCGCGGTGTGCCGGGCGTCTTCGCCGCCGACGGCCCGGACGCGAAGTTCGAGGCCAAGGGCGGCCTGCACAAGACCAAGAAGATCCCCAAGACCCGCACCGGCACGCGGGTGCGCTACTGGGCCGACCGCCAGATCTTCCTCAAGGACGCCAAGCTCTCCCTGGAGACGCTGCACCAGCGCGCCCGCCAGACCGCGTTCCTGGTCCCCGGGCTCACCATCGTCGTCCGTGACGAGTACGGGCTCGGCGAGGGAGGCAGCAAGGGCGAGGAGTCCTTCCGCTTCGACGGCGGCATCAGCGAGTTCTGCGAGTACCTGGCGAGCGACAAGCCGGTGTGCGACATCCTCCGCCTCTCCGGACAGGGCACCTTCAAGGAGACGGTCCCCGTCCTCGACGACCACGGCCAGATGACGCCCACCGAGGTCACCCGGGAGCTCGGCGTCGACGTCGCGCTGCGCTGGGGCACCGGTTACGACACGACGCTCAGGTCGTTCGTGAACATCATCGCCACCCCCAAGGGCGGCACCCACGTCGCCGGCTTCGAGCAGGCCGTCACCCGGACAATGAACGAGGTCCTGCGCGCCAAGAAGATGCTGCGCGTCGCCGAGGACGACATCGTCAAGGACGACGCGCTCGAGGGGCTCACCGCGGTCGTCACGGTGCGCCTGGCCGAGCCGCAGTTCGAGGGGCAGACCAAGGAGGTCCTCGGCACGTCCGCGGCGCGCCGCATCGTGGCGAACGTGGTCTCCAGGGAGCTGAAGGCGTTCCTGACGTCCACGAAGCGTGATGCCGCCCAGCAGGCCAGGGTCGTCCTGGAGAAGGCCGTCGCCGCCGCCCGCACGCGTATCGCGGCGCGCCAGCACAAGGACGCCCAGCGCCGCAAGACGGCCCTGGAGTCCTCCTCGCTGCCCGCCAAGCTCGCCGACTGCCGCAGTGACGACGTCGACCGCAGCGAGCTGTTCATCGTCGAGGGCGACTCCGCGCTCGGCACGGCGAAGCTCGCGCGGAACTCCGAGTTCCAGGCGCTCCTGCCGATCCGTGGCAAGATCCTGAACGTCCAGAAGTCGTCCGTCACGGACATGCTGAAGAACGCCGAGTGCGGCGCGATCATCCAGGTCATAGGAGCGGGGTCCGGCCGGACCTTCGACCTCGACGCGGCCCGCTACGGCAAGATCATCATGATGACCGACGCCGACGTGGACGGCTCCCACATCCGCACCCTGTTGCTGACGCTGTTCCACCGCTACATGCGGCCCATGGTCGAGGCGGGCCGGGTGTTCGCCGCGGTGCCGCCGCTGCACCGCATCGAGCTGATCCAGCCGAAGAAGGGCCAGGACAAGTACGTCTACACGTACTCGGACCGCGAGCTGCGCGACAAGCTCCTGGAGTTCCAGAGCAAGGGCATCCGGTACAAGGACTCCATCCAGCGCTACAAGGGCCTCGGCGAGATGGACGCCGACCAGCTGGCCGAGACGACGATGGACCCGCGCCACCGCACCCTGCGCCGGATCAACCTCTCCGACCTCGAAGCCGCCGAACAGGTCTTCGACCTCCTGATGGGCAACGACGTGGCACCCCGCAAGGAGTTCATCTCCAGCTCCGCGGCGACACTGGACAGGTCCCGCATCGACGCGTAGCCGCTGCGCCGGCTGGGGCCGGGGGCGGGAGGGCCGGGGGTCGGGGGGACGCGCCTCGGCGTGCCT
Organism: Streptomyces sp. NPDC051104; assembly: GCF_040682835.1. Taxonomy (NCBI): domain Bacteria; kingdom Bacillati; phylum Actinomycetota; class Actinomycetes; order Kitasatosporales; family Streptomycetaceae; genus Streptomyces; species Streptomyces sp. NPDC051104. The sequence goes on from NZ_JBFBBS010000022.1 coordinate 58,742, forward strand.
CCCCGACCCCCGGCCGCATCCGCTTGCTGACCCGTGCCTGCCACGGGCTCTCCACGCCTGGGTGGAGCCGAGGCAGGCCCGAGGATCCACCCACGATCCACCCGGGCTGCGATCCACCGCCCCGCCGGCTTCCGCAGCGTCGAAGGCGTCGACGGCACCCGCCGCCGCAACGCCCTTCCTCGCCCACGGAGGCCACGACGTCCCGGTCCACCGACGCCCCGCTGATCACCGCCGCAGTCGTCCTGATCCTCGCGCGTCAGTTCCGGCGTGCCGGATCCCGGCCGACCGGCGCTGGTGGGTCATGCCTGCCGTCCACGGCCACCGTGAAGACCCGCATCAACGATCTCTTCGCCAAGACAGGGCTCAACGACCGTGCGCGGGTGGCGCGTTACGCGTATGCGACGGGGCTGGTCCGCCCTCCATTGCGGTGAGTCACCTGATGGGGTGAAGCGCGGGGAGAAGAAGGTCTGGGATCTTCCCGCTCTGTCCATGCTTGGGCATGAGGTCAAACCATGATCGTTCCCGCGGAGGCGGGGACGGTCCCGAGAGTTCGGTCGAGAAGTACCACGGCTGTGATCCGGCCTCGGCGGGCGCGGGAGCGGCCGGGCGGGCGGAGTACGACGACCCCTGGTACGACGCGCTCGCGTCCGGCTGGGGCGAGCTGGACGGGACGGGCGCCCCCGCCCCGGTCGTGCCCTCCGCGCGCCGGGAGGACGAAGGCGTCGACCCCGTCGCCGACGCCTATCTGCAGGTGCAGCGTAGCGCGGCGTTCCGGGAGGTACGCAGCCGGTACCGGAGGTTCGTGGTTCCGGGTCTCGCGGTCTTCTTCACCTGCTACGTGGGCTATGTGGTGACCGCACAGGCGGCACCGGGGCTGATGGCGCGGCCGGTGGCGGGAGCCGTGAACGTGGCGATGCTGGCGGGGCTCGGGCAGTTCCTGACGACGTTCCTGTTCACGTGGGCGTACGCACGGCACGCACGGTTGCGCAGGGACCGCGCCGCGCTCGATCTGCGCTGGGACACCCAGGAGTTGACACGGCCGCTCGGGGGTGGCGAGCGGTGAGCGGTCACCATCAGACGCCGGCGCTGCTGCTGTTCGGTGTGTTCGTCGCGATCACCCTGGCGATCACCACCTGGGTGAGCCGTGACCGGCACGGGTCGGCGGAGGAGTTCTACGCGGGCGGGCGGCTGTTCTCTCCGATGGAGAATGGTTTTGCCATCGCGGGCGACTACATGTCGGCGGCCTCCTTCCTTGGCGTGACGGGGCTCATCGCACTCTTCGGCTACGACGGGATTCTGTACGTGGTGGGCTTCCTCGTCGCCTGGCTGGTGGTGCTCTTCTTTGTCGCCGAACTGGTGCGCAACTGCGGGCGGTTCACGCTCGCCGACGTCGTCGCGGCACGGATGAGCGAGCGGAGGGTGCGGATCGCGGTGGGGACCTCCTCCGTGACGGTGTCCGTGCTGTATCTGGTGGCGCAGATGGTGGGCGCGGGCAGCCTCGTCGCGCTGCTCTTAGGGGGGACGAGCACGGCGGCACGCGCCTGGACGGTGGTCGTCGTCGGGGCGCTCATGGTGACCTACGTGGCGCTGGGCGGGATGCGGGCCACCACCTGGATCCAGATCGTCAAGGCGGTCCTGCTGCTCGGCGGTACGGTGGCGCTGACCGCCGCGCTGCTGATGCGGTTCCACGGGGACGTCGACGCGTTGCTGCGCACGGCGGCGGAGCGCAGCGGGCACGGGGACGCGTTCCTCGCCCCGGGGCTGAAGTACGGCGGAGACTGGACCGCCCGGGTCGACTTCGTCAGCCTGGGCCTGGCGCTGGTGCTGGGCACGGCCGGGCTGCCGCACATCCTCTCCCGCTTCTACACCGTGCCGACCGCGCGTGCCGCCCGCCGTTCGGTCGTCTGGTCGGTCGGGCTCATCGGCGGTTTCTACCTGATGACGATCGTGCTGGGTTTCGGCGCGGCCGCGGTCGTCGGGCCCGACGCCGTGCGCGCGTCGAACGAGGCCGGGAACACGGCGGTGCCGCTGCTGGCGCAGCGACTGGGCGGCGGTGCGGACACCACCGGGGGGACGGTGCTGTTCGCCATGGTCGCCGCGATCGCCTTCGCCACGATCCTCGCGGTCGTCGCCGGGATCACCCTTGCCGCCTCGGCCTCCGTCGCCCACGACCTGTACGCCTCACTGCGGCGCCGTGGCGGCAGGGGGCACAGCGAGGTGGCGGTCGCGCGGGCCGCCGCCGTCGGTATCGGCGTGGTCGCGATCGCCCTCGGCCTGCTGGTCCGCGACCTCAACGTGGCGTTCCTGGTGGGGCTCGCCTTCGCGGTCTCGGCGTCGGCGAATCTGCCGGTGCTGATGTACGTGCTCTTCTGGCGCGACTTCACCACACGCGGGGCCGTCTGGGCGGTCTACGGCGGCCTCGTGCCCGCACTGGGGCTCGTGCTGCTGTCCCCGGTCGTCTCGGGAAGCCCCGGATCGCTGTTCCCGGCCGTCGACTTCCAGTACTTCCCGCTGCAGAACCCGGGCCTCGTCTCCGTCCCGCTCGGCTTCCTCGCGGGCTGGCTCGGCACGGTCACCTCACCTGAGGCGCCGGACGAGGCCAAGTACGCGGAGACCGAGGTGCGGTCACTGACGGGCGCCGGAGCGGTGTGACCGATGAGTGCCCCCGCCGACGTATCCGCGAGCCGGGGCGCCCATCGTGCAAGGACCCCGAAGAGCCCCGAACAAAATGGGAGTCCGATCAGCTCGCGGCGTCTGGCGCGTGCGATCGCAAGGCGCCGGAAGGTCCTCGTAGCGGAGCTACTAGGGCGTTTCGGCAACGCGGCTGGGGGTCCCCCTGCTCGAAGAGCTTGGGGGAGTGCGTGCCAGGCGTCGCGAGCCGGGCGCCCATTTTGTTCGGGGCTCTAAGGCGCCACCCATGCGTACCGGTGCTCGGGCCGCCCCGTGTCGCCGTACTTCAGGGACAGGCGCAGTCGGCCCGCCTGTTCCAGGTGCCGCAGATAACGCTGGGCAGTGGAGCGGCTCAGGCCCGTCCTGGCGGCCACCTCGTGCGCGGAGAGCGGCTGGCCGGCCCGGTGCAGCACCTCGCAGATGAGGTCCGTCGTCGGTTCGGAGTGGCCGCTGGGCAGCCTCGGCGACGAGACCGCGGGCGTGGTCCGCAGCGCGCCGAAAATCCGGTCGACCTGCTCCTGGCCGGCCACGCCCCGGCCGCCGACGCGGTCGACGGTGCGGCGCAGCGCGGCGTAGGAGTCGAGGCGGGTGCGCAGGGCCGCGAAGGTGAACGGTTTGACCAGGTAGTGCAGGGCTCCCAGACGCATGGCGGCCTGGACGGTCGTCACGTCGCCGGCGGCGGTGATCATGATGACGTCGGTGCCGTGGCCGCGTTCACGCATGCGGTGGACCAGTTCGAGCCCCGTCTGGTCGGGCAGGTAGTGGTCGAGCAGCACCAGGTCGATCGGGGCGCGTTCCACCGCGGCGAGCGCCTGCGCAGCGCTGTGCGCGCGGGCGGCGACCCGGTAACCGGGAACCTTTCCCACGTACTTGGCGTTGATCTCGGCGACACGGAAGTCGTCGTCCACGACCAGGACGTCAATCATCGGGCCTCTTTCTCCCAAGGCCATGCGGGCGTTACGCCCGTGTTTCGGCTCCGCAGTTGTAGCGCGAGCAAAATGAGCACAACAGACCCTTGCAAGCAGAAGTCGAGCTTGCGCCCAGAAGACTCCTGCCGTGGCCCGCGCCACACCTACCGTCCCGGGCCATGAGCGCAGACACCAGCCCCGCCATCGAGCTACGGGGCGCGAGCAAGACCTTCCGGACCCCGTCAGGCGGTCTGCACACGGCCGTCAGGGACCTGGACCTGACCGTCGGACGCGGCGAGTTCGTCGCTGTCGTCGGACCCACCGGATGCGGCAAGTCGACGACCCTGACCCTGGTCAGCGGTCTGGAGGAGCCCACCGAGGGCGAGGTCATGGTGGCCGGCGAGCCGGTCTCGGGAGTCGGCGACAAGGTCGGTTTCGTCTTCCAGCAGGACGCCACGTTCCCCTGGCGCACGGTCCTGTCCAACGTCATGGCGGGTCCGCGCTTCCGGGGCGTGCCCAAGGCGGAGGCCAGGCAGAAGGCCCGTGAGTGGCTGGCCCGGGTGGGGCTCGCGGCCTTCGAGGACCGCTACCCGCACCAGCTCTCCGGAGGCCAGCGCAAGCGTGTCGCCCTCGCAGCCACCTTCGTCAACGACCCCGAGATCCTGCTGATGGACGAGCCGTTCTCGGCGCTCGACGTGCAGACCCGGGCGCTGATGTCGGACGAGTTGCTGGAGCTGTGGGAGGGCACGGGCGCCTCCGTCGTCTTCGTCACCCACGACCTGGAGGAGTCGATCGCGTTGGCCGACAAGGTCGTCGTGATGACGGCCGGACCCGCCACCGTGAAGCAGGTCTTCGACATCGACCTGCCCCGGCCGCGCAAGGTCGAGTCGGTGCGCCTGGAGCCGCGGTTCATCGAGATCTACCGCGAGATCTGGGAGTCCCTGGGTGAAGAGGTCCGCATCACGCGCGAGAGGGGTGCCGCCCATGTCGCCTGAGGTCATCTCCGCGCCCACTCCCGTCGACACCCCCAAGCCGGACCGCGCTCATTCACGTGCGCGTGCCGCCCGCAGACGCAAGGCCGTCGTCCTGCTCGTCCGCGTGCTGCTCCTGGTCGCCGTGCTCGGCCTGTGGGAGGTGCTCTCCCGGAGCAAGGCCATCGACCCGTTCAACTTCTCGATGCCGTCGAAGATCTGGGACCAGATCTCCACCTGGGTGATGCACGGCACCGCGCAGGGAGCGCTCGGCGAACAGATCTGGGTCACGCTCCACGAGGCGCTGCTCGGCTGGATCATCGGCGTGATCGCCGGTGTCGTCTTCGGTATCGCGCTCGGGCGGATCGCCTTCCTCGCCGACGTCCTCGGTCCCTACATCAAGGTGCTCAACTCCATTCCCAGGATCGTCCTCGCCCCGATCTTCGTGATCTGGTTCGGGCTCGGACCGTCCTCCAAGGTCGCCTCCGCCGTCGTCCTGGTCTTCTTCCCGGTCTTCTTCAACGCCTTCCAGGGCGCCCGCGAGGTCGACCGCAACCTCGTCGCCAACGCCCGCATCCTGGGCGCCAGTGACCGCCGGGTGACACTCCAGGTCGTCATCCCGTCGGCCACCTCGTGGATCTTCACCAGCCTCCACGTCAGCTTCGGCTTCGCGCTCATCGGCGCCATCGTCGGCGAGTACATCGGCGCGACGAAGGGCATCGGCCTGCTCGTCGCCCAGTCCCAGGGCACCTTCAACGCGGCCGGTGTCTACGCCGCGATGGTCATCCTCGCGGTCGTCGCGCTGGTGGCCGAGGGGCTGCTCACCTTCGCCGAACGCCGCATCTTCCGCTGGAAGCCGTCGGACTCCGGGCACTGACCTGCCCCGAAGGCTCCGGTCAACGCCCCGTCCCGCCCGCAGTTTCCACCTGCACCGCCCTCTCACAAGGACGTGAACCGCCATGCGCAAGTCCGCCAGAATCGCCGCCCTCGCCGCGGCCGGCCTGCTCGCCGCCACCTCGCTCACCGCCTGCGCCAACGACGCGGCCACCACCGCCTCGTCGGACTCCGGCAGCAAGGGCGACGGCAAGGGCGAGAAGGTCAAGATCATGGTGGGTGGCCTGGACAAGGTCATCTACCTGCCCGCCATGCTCACCCAGCGGCTCGGCTACTTCGACGCCGAGGGCCTCGACGTGGAACTGCTGAGCGAGCCGGCCGGCGTGCAGGCCGAGACCGCCCTCGTCTCCGGCCAGGTCCAGGGGGCCGTCGGCTTCTACGACCACACGCTCGACCTGCAGACCAAGGGCAAGAACGTCGAGTCCGTGGTGCAGTTCTCGCACGCGCCCGGCGAGGTGGAGATCGTCTCCGACAAGCGCGCCAAGGACATCACCTCGCCCAAGGACTTCAAGGGCAGGAAGCTCGGCGTCACCGGCCTCGGCTCCTCGACCGACTTCCTCACCAAGTACCTCGCGGTCAAGAACGGTGTGCAGGTCAGCGAGTTCAGCCCGGTCGCCGTCGGCGCCGGTCCGACGTTCATCTCCGCCCTCCAGCAGGGCTCCATCGACGCCGGCATGACCACGGACCCGACCGTCGCCATGGTGCTGCAGAAGAACCTCGGCCAGGTGCTCGTCGACATGCGGACACCGCAGGGGTCGCAGGAGGCACTGGGCGGCCCGTACCCGTCGTCGAGCCTGTACATGCAGACGGACTGGGTCAACGGCCACAAGGACACCGTCCAGAAGCTCGCCAACGCGTTCGTCAAGACCCTGAAGTGGATGTCCACACACTCCGCGGACGAGATCGCGGCCAAGATGCCGGCCGACTACTCGCAGGGCAACAAGACGCTCTACGCGAGCGCCATCAAGAGCACGCTGCCGATGTTCACCAAGGACGGCGTGATGCCCGAGGACGGCCCGGAGACCGTCGAGAAGGTCCTCAAGGCGTTCAACCCCAACATCAAGAACGCCACGATCGACCTCGGCAAGACGTACACCACGGAGTTCGTGAAGAAGGCCACGGGCTGAGCCCGACGGCCGTGCCTCAGGCGCGGGTCGCCCACACGTAGCGGTGTTCGGGGCGGCCCGCGTCGCCGTATTTCAGGGTCAGTGTGGCCCGCCCCGTGCGCTCCAGGAGCTTGAGATAGCGCTGGGCGGTCTGGCGGCTCAGCCCGGTCCGCTCGGCGATCTCCTGGGCGGACAGCGGCCCCGGGGCGTCCACCAGGGCACGGCGTACCAGCTCCGCCGTCGTCGCAGAGTGCCCCTTGGGCAGCCCCGGCTCCGACCCCGCCGACAGAGCGCCGAAGATCCGGTCGACCTCCGCCTGCTCGGCCTCACCGCCGATGTCGAGGGTGCGCCGCAGCTCGGCGTACGCCTCCAGCTTTGCGCGCAGGCCCGCGAAGGCGAACGGCTTGACCAGGTACTGGAGCGCGCCGTGCCGCATCGCGGCCCGGACGGTCTGGATGTCACGGGCCGCCGTCACCATGATCACATCGGTCTGGTGGCCGCGCCGGCGCATCTCCTGCACGACCGCGAGCCCCGTGTCGTCGGGCAGGTAGTGGTCCATCAGGACCAGGTCGAGGTGGGGCAGCGTCTCCATCTGCCGCAGCGCGTCGGCCGCGTTGTGCGCCTGGCCGGCCACCCGGAAGCCGGCGACCTTCTCCACATACGCGGCGTTGACCCGGGCGACCCGGGGGTCGTCGTCCACGACCAGTACGTCGATCGGCCGGGTCATCGCGGCTCCTCCTCGGGGATCGGGGCGGGTGTGTCCGGGGCCGGCGCCCTGTCCGCCGGTGCCTGACGGGCGGGGACGAGGGCCCCGCGGTCTGCGGCGGCCGGCTCCGGTTCCTCGAGCGCCTCGGGGAGGACGACGACGAACTCCGCGCCTCCTCCGTCCGCCTCGGTCACCCGGGCGCTGCCCCCCTGGCGTTCGGCGAGACGGCGCACCAGGGACAGCCCGATGCCGCGCTTGCCGTGCGCCGGGGGCTGTTTGGTGGACCATCCGTCCGTGAAGATCAGCTCCCGCCGCTCGGCGGGTATTCCGGGACCTGTGTCACGCACCCTGAGGACCGCCGTGTGCCCCTCCGCACGCAGTTCGACCTCCACGCGCGCGTGCGGAGTGCCCGCGACGGCGTCGAGTGCGTTGTCGACCAGGTTCCCTACGATCGTGACCAGGCCTCTGGGGTCGATCAACCGGTCGGGCAGCAGTGTCCGGTCCGCGATCCACAGGGCCACCCCGCGCTCGGCGGCGACCGTCGCCTTGCCCACCAACAGGGCCGCGAGCAGCGGATCGTGGATCTTCTCGGTGACCTGTTCCGCCGTGGCCCTGTGGTCGCCCACCACCTCGCCGACGAACTCCACGGCGTCCTCGTACATCTCCAGTTCCAGCAGTCCCAGAAGCGTGTGCATGCGGTTGGCGTGTTCGTGGTCCTGCGCGCGCAGGGCGTCGATCAGACCGCGTGTGGAGTCCAGTTCGCGGCCCAGCTGCTCCAGCTCGGTGCGGTCGCGCAGGGTGGCGACGGCACCTCCGTCGTCGGTGGGCATGCGGTTGGCGACGAGGACCCGGTGCCCGCGCACGGTGAGCAGGTCGGTGCCCGTGACCCGTCCGGCCAGCACATCGGTCGTACGGCCCTCGCCGAGCGCGTCGTCGAGGGAGTGGCCGACGACCTCGTCGCCGATGCCCAGCAGGCGCTGCGCCTCGTCGTTGACCAGACGCACCCGCCCCTCGCGGTCCAGGGCGACGACGCCCTCCCTGATGCCGTGCAGCATCGCCTCGCGCTCGGCGAGCAGCGCGGAGATGTCCGAGAAGGCGAGGTCACGGGTCTGCCGCTGGACCCTGCGCGAGATCAGGTAGGCGGCCAGCGTGCCGATCGCCAGGGCCGCGCCCGCGTACGCGAACAGGCCCGGGATCGCGTGGATCAACCGGGCCCGGACGCTGTCGTACTCGATGCCCACGGAGACCGCCCCGACGATCCTGCCGTGCGCGTCCCGAAGCGGCACCTTGCCGCGGGCCGAGCGGCCCAGGGTGCCGCTGTCGATGGCCATGACGTCCTTGCCGGCCAGGGCCCCGCTCGGGTCGGTGGAGACGACCTTGCCGATCTGTGTGGTGTCCGGGTGCGACCAGCGCACCCATCGGGTGTTCATCACCACGACGTACTCGGCGTGGCTGGCCTTGCGGATGCGTTCGGCCTCCGCCTGCACGGGCCCGTCGGGCGACGGCCGCGTCGTTTGCAGATCCCGGGCGATCTGCGGCTGGGCCGCCGTGGTCTGCGCGATCGCGAGGGCCCGGCGCATCGCCTGGTCGTCCAGCAGACGGCTGAGCGGCGCCAGGAAAAGCCCGGTGGCGAGCACGGCCACGCCCGCGGCGATCGCCACCTGCATCAGCAGGACCTGCGAGAACATCCGCCGCGGCAGGCCGAGGCGCAGTCGTCGTGCAGGGGCAGAGGGGCTCATGGGTACGACGTTACGGGGACGGGCGTACCGTGCCGTAGGGGGTGTGGCGTGGATCTCCTGTGCGGTGCAGGTGCGGCCCGTCACGGGGAGCCGCCCTCGTTGCGCGCGGGGCCCGCCTCAGCAGTGCGCCGGGTGGGCGGCGACCGCGGTGCGCAGTTCCCGTACCGACACCACGTCCATCCGCGCCGGGGAACCCAGCACCGAGCCGCAGCTCTCCGGGCGTGGCGGCAGCGAGGCGCCCTGGGCCACGACGACGCGCCACAGGCGGCCGTCGGTGTGGGCGACGGTGACCTTCCAGCGGGGCGCCGCGCCGTCGGTGCGCAGCACGGTCAGCGCTCCCGCCGCGTACTCGTGGGCCGCCGTGCGCACCGCGAGCTCCGCGGCCTGCGCGGGCCGCTCCCAGGCGGAGCTGCCGCGGCATCCCTCGACCACGACCCGCCGCTCGCGCACGGCCTGGAGGACCTCCTTGACGTGGGCGGCCTGGGCCCGCCCGTACGCGTATCCGAACGGCAGGACGAGCACGGTGGGGGAGAAGCGGTGGCCGCCGAGGTGGGTGACCTCCCAGACGCCGTGGACGCCGGAGGCGGTCAGCTCGGCCGCGAGGGGACGGCCGAGGAGGGCGCAGCAGCGGTCGCGCCTGCCGTTGGTGCAGACGAAGGCGAGCGGGTCGCCGGTGTGCGGCCGTCCCTGGAGGACCGAGTCGAAGCTGTGCGGGTCGCCCGTGCCGAGGGCGGCGAAGTCCAGATCGAGCAGCCGCTGTGGCGCGGAGGTCGTGGCGGCGTGCAGCCAGACGTTTCCGGGCACGGTGTGCGCCACGTAGACCTGCCGTTCGGCGGGCGTGCCGCAGTCGGCGTGCCGCCCGGGGCGGCGGATGAGCGCGATCCGTACGCCGGTGCCCTCCGCGGCCGCTTCAAGGGCGCGGCCGAGCGCCCGGTCCAGGTGGCTGGAGGTGAGCGCCTTGGGACCCCAAGGGCCGGGCTGTTCCAGGAGCAGCCAGGTCCTCGCGGTCGCCGCGGTACCCGCGAGGGGCTCGTCGAGGTCCCGGGACGCGGTCGTGCACGTACTCACAGAGGTGAGCCTAACCTGACTTGGCGGGCAGTGAACGTCGGGCTCACTCGGGGAGCGGCTGTGGTGGGCGTGCTCCCGCATGGCGTCCGCTGGGACGCATGCGCAGCGGGCGTTCGTCGTACTCCTCCAGAGCGTGGGCGATCCAGCCCGCGGTGCGTGCGACGGTGAAGACGGTCTCGCCGGCCGTGGTGTCCACGCCGGAAGAGGCCGTGAACACGGCCAGGGCCAGGTCGACGTTGGCGTGCGGGGGCGTGTGGCGGGCCGCGGTGGACTCGATGTCCGGGGCCGCCGCCGGAGCGGGTGCGGCGGACGGCAGGTCCTCGAGGGTCGCACGTGTCCCCGCCGGTGCCCGGATCATGGGCGCGGCCCGGCGGGCAGTCGGTCGCCGGGACCGCTGGTTCGGTCACCCGTCTACCGGACGGAGGACTCGCGCTCGCGGATGCTGCGCGGCATCCCGGAGCGGTTCGGCGGGCCGCTCGTCGACTTCGCGATCGAGGCCGAGCGCCGCGTGGAGGCCACCCCGGCCGAACTGAAGCCCGGCCCAACCTCCACCCGAACGTGGAGTTCTACGCGTGCGTGGTCATGGAGTTCTGCGGCCTCCCGCGCGAGATGTTCACCCCGACCTTCGCGGCGGCCCGAGTGGTCGGCCGGAGCGCCAACATCCTGGAACAGGCGGAAGACAGGAAGATCATCCGCCCGGCGGCTCAGTACGTGGGCCCGGAACCGGCGGTGACGGTGCCGGCGGTGACGGTGCCGGCGGTGACGGTGCCGACGGTGACGGTGCCGACGGTGGCGTGGGGGCCGGAGAACCGTCGGGCCTCGACGCCGTTTCGCATCGAGGCCACGGGTGGAAGGGCGGATGAGCGCCCGTCACTCATGCATCGGGGATGTCCGCCTTCGCGTGGAGCAGCGTTTCGCGGCTGATGACGACGATCCGTTCATAGTCTGCCCGTGAGGCGTCGGGCGGCAGCTCCGCGTCAAGAGCATCCGTGGCCTCTGTGCCGATGACGGCGAAGTTGCCGTCGCTCAGCTCGAAGATGTCGGGGCAGCTCTGTCCCGAGACGCTGCCGCGCTCCCGGGGCGAGGCGCCGACTCGACGCACGATCTTCAAGTCCGTTCCTAGCCTGGTCGAGGGACGGGCCGAGGGGTGCGTGGGACGCTGCACGGGCTGATGGCCTCCTTCGTCCGGTATAGCTCATGAGGGGGCCCGGAAGAACTCATGAGTGGCCGCCGGTCCTCGTGGGAAAGGCAGCCCTGCACAGGGAATGCGAAGCTTGCGGGGATGTTTCACCGCATCAGACTCGGGGAAGACTACAGCCCGCGCCAGCCACGCGTCTTCCCATCCATACCGTGAGTTGACGTCCGTCACTCCTCCGGCAGTTCTCCCACCACCCACCACTGTTCCCCGTCCTCCTGCTCCCGCACCAGGGCGTCCATGTCGCGGACCAAGTCGTCCATCAACGCGCCCAGCCCGGCTTCCTCGGACGAGGCGGGCAGGCTCTCGCGATGGCGGCGCGTGGCCGCCCAGTACTCGCGGAAGATGTCGTTGCGGCAGATCATCCGAAGATGCCCGTACAGCTCGTTGAGACTCAGCGCCCCGATTCGGTGGTAGTACAGAGCGTTGATATAGAGGGCGTTGGCGAAGAGGTACTGACGCTGCTTGTCCGGTGGGACGTCCGTGTCGTACGTGTGCAGGACGGCTGCCAGCGCGGGGTCGTCCATGGCCTTGCACAGCAACTCGAAGTGGAGCCGGTGTTGCTCCACGAGCGCCGCGCGTTTGCGCTGGCGCGAGCCCCAGCCGGTCATGGCGCCGAAGGCGGCTGCCAACTTCGCCCAGAGGGAGCCAAGCCCCCGTATGCCGGAGCTCTGTGTGACCATGTCAACCCCCGAATCAGGCGACCGTCCGCCGGTCGTCGGGTGCGGGTCGACTGGTGGGGACCGGCGAGCGATGGGCGGCGCGCTTGCCGTCTCCCAGGGTGCCGAGCGGCTCTGATCGGGCGGGAGGCGGAGAGGAGGCGCACGGAGGGAAGCGAGGGTCGCACGCTCCAGCGCCATGCCCAACGTCTGCCCCGCAAGTGGTGCTAACAATCGTTCACTTCGCGGGCTATCCCCGCACTCGTATCCTGGGTCGGAATTCAATCCTCGTACGAGAGCCGACCCGTGAGCCGCCCCGTTGCGGCGTGAGCCGGTCCACGAGCCGTCCCCGTACGGCCGCCGGTCCGCGCGCCGGCGGGCGCACGAGTGTGAAAAGGGGCGCACAGTGACCCAGTCGTCGAGTCCGCGGCAGATACCGGTCGTCGTACTCGCCGGATTTCTGGGCTCCGGCAAGACCACCCTGCTCAACCACCTTCTCCACCACAGCGGAGGCAGCCGTATCGGGGCCGTCGTCAACGACTTCGGGGCCATCGAGATCGACGCGATGGCCGTCGCCGGGGCGCTCGGGGACTCCACCGTCTCCCTCGGCAACGGATGCCTGTGCTGCGCCGTCGACGCGAGCGAACTCGACCTCTACCTCGACCGTCTCGCCCAGCCCTCCGCCGGCATCGACGTCATCGTCATCGAGGCCAGCGGACTCGCCGAACCGCGGGAACTGGTCCGCATGGTGCTCGCCAGCGAGCAGCCGCGCGTCGTCTACGGCGGACTCGTCGAGGTCGTGGACGCCGTCGAGTTCGACGCCACCCGCGAGAGGCATCCCGAACTCGACCGCCATCTCGCCCTCGCCGACCTCGTCGTCGTCAACAAGACCGACCGGGCCGAGGACAGCGAGCGGGTCCTGCGGCTGGTGCGCTCGCGCGCCGACCGTGCCGCCGTCGTCCCGGCCGCATACGGTCGCATCGACCCGGAGTTCCTCTTCGACTGCCGACCGGCCGAGGAACGCGTCGGGCAGCTGTCCTTCGACGACATCCCCCGACAGGACGAGCACGGACACGACGATGCGCACCACGCCCATCTGCACACCGCGTACGACAGCCTGTCCTTCCGCTCCGACGTGCCCATGAACCCCCGCCGGCTGCTGGACTTCCTCGACAGCCGCCCCGAGGGCCTGTACCGGATCAAGGGGTACGTCGACTTCGGCCCGGCTGATCCGCACAACCGGTACGCCGTGCACGCCGTGGGGCGGTTCCTGCGGTTCTACCCGGAGCCGTGGGGGACCGGCGACGAGCGGCTCACCCAGCTCGTCCTCATCGGGTCGGGCATCGACACCGCCGCCCTCGACAAGGAACTGAAGGCGTGCACGGACGACGCCCCGCACGCCGACGAGCACAGCATGTGGGGCGTCCTCCGCTACGTCCAGGACAAGGAGGCCGAGGCCCCTCAGGCCGAGGCCCCTCAGGACCCCGGCGACCTCGAGGGCTGACCTACACCGGTCCCGCCACCGCCGCGACGGTCTTCGGCAGCGACACGCCCGAGCCGTCGCGCCGCGGGTCGATCTCGGGCAGCTCGGCCGGCGTGCCGTTCTTCTGCGCCGCCCGGGCCGGGGCCGCGCCCGCCCACGCGAACGACAGGCAGTCCTCGCCCTTCAGGAACCGCTGGCAGCGCAAGCCGCCCGTGGCGCGGCCCTTGCGCGGGTACTGGTCGAACGGCGTCATCTTGGCCGTGGTCTGCACCGAGTCGTCCAGCGTGCCGCGCGATCCTGCGACCGTGAAGACCACCGCGTCGACCGCCGGGTCCACCGCCGTGAACGAGATCACCTTGGCGCCCTCGGTCAGCTTGATGCCCGCCATGCCGCCCGCGGGACGGCCCTGCGGGCGGACCTGGGAGGCGGGGTAACGCAGCAGCTGGGCGTCGTCCGTGATGAAGACCAGGTCCTCCTCGCCCGTGCGCAGCTCGACCGCGCCGACGATCCGGTCGCCCTCCCTGAGGGTGATGACCTCCAACTCCTCCTTGTTCGCAGGGTAGTCGGGAACCACGCGCTTGACCACGCCCTGTTCCGTGCCGAGCGCGAGACCCTGGGAGGACTCGTCCAGCGTCGTCAGGCACACCACCGTCTCGTCCTCCGTCAGGGAGACGAACTCCGAGACCGGCGCACCCCCGGACAGGCTCGCCCGCGTCGCCGTCTCCGGCAGCTGCGGAAGGTCGATCACGTTCACCCGCAGCAGCCGCCCGGCGGACGTCACCACGCCCACCTCACCCCGCGCCGTCACCGGGACGGCGGAGACGATCACGTCGTGCTTGGCGCGCCTGCCGTCGGTGTCCTCCTCGAAGGGGTCGTTGTTCGCCGTGCGCGCCAGCAGGCCGGTCGACGAGATCAGCACCCGGCAGGGGGCGTCCTCGACCTGCAGCGGAACCGTCGGGGCCGGGGCACCGGAGGACTCCAGCAGCACCGTGCGCCGGTCGGTGCCGAACTTCTTGGCCACCGCGGCCAGTTCGTTGGACACCAGCTTGCGCAGCTCCGCGTCCGACTCCAGGATCCGGGTCAGCTCCTCGATCTCGGTGTTGAGCCGGTCCTTCTCCGCCTCCAGCTCGATGCGGTCGAACCTCGTCAGACGGCGCAGCGGCGTGTCGAGGATGTACTGCGTCTGGATCTCGCTCAGCGAGAAGCGCTCCATCAGGCGCTCCTTGGCCTGCGCGGAGTTGTCGCTGGAGCGGATCAGACGGATGACCTCGTCGATGTCCATCAGCGCGGTCAGCAGGCCCTCGACCAGGTGGAGGCGGTCGCGCTTCTTGCCGCGGCGGAACTCCGAGCGGCGGCGGACCACGTCGAAGCGGTGGTCCAGGTAGACCTCGAGGAGTTCCTTGAGGCCCAGTGTCAGCGGCTGGCCGTCGACCAGGGCCACGTTGTTGATGCCGAAGGACTCCTCCATGGGCGTCAGCTTGTAGAGCTGCTCCAGGATCGCCTCCGGCACGAAGCCGTTCTTGATCTCGATGACCAGGCGCAGGCCGTGCTGCCGGTCGGTGAGGTCCTTGACGTCGGCGATCCCCTGGAGTTTCTTCGAGCCCACCAGGTCCTTGATCTTGGCGATCACCTTCTCCGGGCCGACCGTGAAGGGCAGCTCGGTGACGACGAGGCCCTTGCGGCGCGCCGTCACGTCCTCCACGGAGACCGTGGCCCGCATCCTGAAGGTGCCACGGCCCGTCTCGTACGCGTCGCGGATCCCGGGCAGCCCCACGATCCGGCCGCCGGTGGGCAGGTCCGGGCCCGGGACGTGCTTCATCAGAGCGTCCAGGTCCGCGTTCGGATACCTGATCAGATGGCGGGCGGCCGCGATCACCTCGCGCAGGTTGTGCGGCGGCATGTTCGTCGCCATGCCGACCGCGATGCCCGACGCGCCGTTCACCAGAAGGTTCGGGAAGGCGGCGGGCAGGGCCACCGGCTCCTGCTCCTGGCCGTCGTAGTTGGGCGCGAAGTCGACCGTGTCCTCGTCGATCGACTCGGTCATCAGACTCGTCGCCTCGGCCATCCGGCACTCGGTGTACCGCATGGCGGCCGGCGGGTCGTCGTTGCCCAGCGAGCCGAAGTTGCCGTGGCCGTCGACCAGCGGCACGCGCATCGAGAAGGGCTGGGCCATGCGCACCAGGGCGTCGTAGATCGACGCGTCGCCGTGCGGATGCAACTTACCCATGACCTCGCCGACGACGCGGGCGCACTTCACATAGCCGCGGTCGGGGCGCAGGCCCATCTCGTTCATCTGGTAGACGATCCGCCGGTGCACCGGCTTGAGGCCGTCGCGGGCGTCCGGCAGGGCCCTTGAGTAGATGACCGAGTATGCGTACTCGAGGAAGGAGCCCTGCATCTCGTCCACGACGTCGATGTCGAGGATCTTCTCCTCGTACGAGTCGTCGGGTGGCGGGGTCTTCGTGCTGCGGCGGGCCATCGCTGCCGGCTCCTTCACCGTCTGTGCTGGGCATGGAAACGAATCTGACGCCGACCATTGTGGACCGCCGCACCGACAACGGGGACCGGGGCCCTTCCGAGGGGCCGTGAAACGGGCCCGACGGCGATCACGACCGTCCCGGCCCCCCGACGCGTCAACGGCGAGCTTCCCCCACCCCCCGTAATCATGGTCTCGCTCTCGGCGTACGTCGCCCGGGAACTTCGCCACCGGTCGGCACGCTTGCATACAGTGACAGGACCGGCAGGAAACCGCGGTTTCCGCGACAGCTTCCGCGATCGAAGGGACGTACATGCCCATGGGTCACACGGCCACAGCCGAGGCAGGCTCCGGCGGCCTGACAGCGACCGAGCACCGCCTGGCCAACGGCCTGCGCGTGGTGCTCTCCGAGGACCATCTGACCCCGGTCGCGGCGGTGTGCCTCTGGTACGACGTCGGCTCCCGGCACGAGGTTCAGGGGCGCACGGGTCTCGCCCACCTCTTCGAGCACCTGATGTTCCAGGGCTCCGCCCAGGTCAAGGGCAACGGCCACTTCGAGCTGGTGCAGGGAGCGGGCGGCTCGCTCAACGGCACCACCAGCTTCGAGCGCACCAACTACTTCGAGACCATGCCCGCCCACCAGCTGGAGCTCGCCCTCTGGCTGGAGGCCGACCGCATGGGTTCCCTGCTCGCCGCGCTCGACGACGAGTCCATGGAGAACCAGCGGGACGTCGTGAAGAACGAGCGCCGCCAGCGCTACGACAACGTCCCCTACGGCACCGCCTTCGAGAGGCTGACCGCGCTCGCCTACCCCGAGGGCCACCCCTACCACCACACGCCGATCGGGTCGATGGCCGACCTGGACGCGGCGACCCTGGAGGACGCGCGCGCGTTCTTCCGCACCTACTACGCGCCGAACAACGCGGTGCTGTCCGTCGTCGGCGACATCGACCCCCAGCAGACCCTCGCCTGGATCGAGAAGTACTTCGGGTCCATCCCGTCCCACGACGGCAAGCCCCAGCCGCGCGACGGCTCGCTGCCCGAGATCATCGGCGAGCAGCTGCGCGAGGTCGTCGAGGAGGAGGTTCCGGCGCGTGCCCTGATGGCCGCCTACCGGCTGCCGCAGGACGGCACACGCGCGTCCGACGCGGCCGACCTGGCGCTCACGATCCTCGGCGGCGGCGAGTCCTCCCGCCTGTACAACCGGCTCGTGCGCCGTGACCGCACCGCAGTCGCCGCCGGCTTCGGCCTGCTGCGGCTCGCCGGGGCGCCCTCGCTGGGGTGGCTGGACGTGAAGACCTCCGGCGACGTGGAGGTGCCCGTCATCGAGGCCGCCATCGACGAGGAACTCGCCCGGTTCGCCGAGCGGGGCCCGACGGCCGAGGAAATGGAGCGCGCCCAGGCCCAGTTGGAGCGCGAGTGGCTGGACCGGCTCGGCACGGTCGCGGGCCGCGCCGACGAACTGTGCCGGTACGCCGTGCTGTTCGGCGACCCCCAGCTCGCCCTGACCGCCGTGAAGCGCGTGCTCGAGGTCACCGCCGAGGAGGTGCAGGAGATCGCCAAGGCCCGCCTGCGCCCCGACAACCGCGCGGTGCTCGTGTACGAACCGGTCGCGGCCGAGGCCCCGGAAGCAGCCGAGACCACCGACGAGACCGAGGAGTCGGCGAAGTGAGCGAGCTCGCGACCATGGAGTTCCACCCGCAGCCCGAGCCCGGCGAGGCCCGGCCCTGGGCGTTCCCGGCGCCCGAGCGCGGCACGCTCGACAACGGCCTGACCGTGCTGCGCTGCCACCGCCCCGGCCAGCAGGTCGTCGCCGTCGAGGTGCTCCTCGACGCGCCCCTGGACGCCGAGCCGGCCGGCCTCGACGGCGTCGCCACGATCATGGCGCGCGCCTTCTCCGAGGGCACCGACAAGCACTCCGCCGAGGAGTTCGCCGCCGAGCTGGAGCGCTGCGGCGCCACCCTCGACTCGCACGCCGACCACCCCGGCGTCCGCCTCTCCCTGGAGGTGCCGGTTTCCCGCCTCCCCAAGGCGCTCGGACTGCTCGCCGACGCCCTGAGGTCGCCGGCGTTCGCGGACAGCGAGGTGGAGCGCCTGGTGCGCAACCGCCTCGACGAGATCCCGCACGAGATGGCCAACCCGGCCCGCCGCGCCGCCAAGGAGCTCTCCAAGGAGCTGTTCGCGGCGTCCTCGCGCATGTCGCGCCCGCGTCAGGGCACCGAGGAGACGGTCGCGAGCATCGACGCCGCGGCCGTCCGTGCCTTCTACGAGCGGTATGTGCGCCCCGCGACGTCCACCGCGGTCGTGGTCGGCGACCTCACCGGGATCGATCTGGACGAACTCCTCGGGGACACCCTCGGCGCCTGGACGGGGGAGCCCTCCAAGCCGCGTCCGGTGCCCCCGGTGACCGCCGACGACACCGGCCGCGTGATCATCGTGGACCGTCCCGGCGCCGTCCAGACACAGCTGCTCATCGGCCGTGTCGGGCCCGACCGCCACGACCGCGTGTGGCCCGCCCAGGTGCTCGGCACGTACTGCCTCGGCGGCACCCTCACCTCCCGCCTGGACCGCGTCCTGCGCGAGGAGAAGGGCTACACCTACGGGGTGCGGGCCTTCGGGCAGGTGCTGCGCTCCGCGCCCGACGGCACGGGCGCCGCGATGCTCGCCATCAGCGGCTCCGTCGACACGCCGAACACCGGCCCGGCGCTCGACGACCTGTGGAAGGTGCTTCGCATCCTCGCCGCCGAGGGCCTGACGGACGCCGAGCGCGACGTCGCCGTACAGAACCTGGTGGGGGTGGCACCGCTGAAGTTCGAGACGGCGGCGGCCGTCGCGAGCACGCTCGCCGACCAGGTCGAGCAGCACCTGCCGGACGACTACCAGTCGACGCTGTATCAGCAGCTGACCGCCACGGGCACGGTGGAGGCCACCGCGGCCGTGGTGAACGCCTTCCCGGTGGACCGTCTGGTCACCGTGCTGGTGGGCGACGCCGCGCAGATCAAGGAGCCCGTCGAGGCGCTCGGCATCGGCGAAGTGAGCGTCGTCGCCGCCGAGTAGAGCGCACAGCACGCGCGCGTGCGCCGCGCCCAGTCCCGGGGCCCTGGTGACTTTCCGTGTCACCAGGGCCCCGCCCATTGGCGGGTTTGTCCGTATTGCCACAGAGGTTGCCTCTCTGCCCTGTGGGATGCGCTACAAACCCCGTTCTGCGTTTGCTGATTGAAAGACGGTCCCCTTAGCGTCGTTCGGGCTGTCCGTCAGGCAGTGCGCCGCACCCGCGGCACCGGACAGTCATCGCCGAGTCCCCGTACGGCGCGAGCCAGGGGAGCCGGGGACCCAAAACCACAGTCCCTGGGGTGAATCGGGCGCGAGCCCGTAGGAGACCTTCCTGCTCCGAACCCGTCAGCTAACCCGGTAGGCGAGAGGGAAGGAAAGGACCAGCCACTTCATGGCGTTCACCTGCGCCACCGGGAAGCACCGTCGCCCGAGCCGTGTGAAGCGTACGACTGCGAACGCCGTCGGCGTGGCAGCGCTCACCACCACCGGTGTCATCGGCACCCTGGCCGCCCCGGCCCTCGCCGCCGGCGCCCCCGTCGAGCAGACCGGGCTGCTCCAGGCCGTCACCCTCGGTGGCTCGGTCGCCGAGAAGATCGACGCACAGGCCGCCGCCCAGAAGCAGGCCGCCGCCCAGAAGCGGGCCGAGGAGGCCGCGCGCAGGAAGGCCGCCGAGAAGGCCCGCCAGGAGCGCGAGGCCAAGGAGCGGGCCGCGCGCGAGGCCGAGCGCAGGCGTCTCAACGCGTTCGTGCCGCCGATCTCCGACTCCTTCGTGTCCACCGGTTACAAGACCGGCGGCTCCCTGTGGTCCTCCGGCTCCCACACCGGCATCGACTTCCACGCCGCCACCGGCACGCCCGTGCACGCCGTCGGCGCCGGTACCGTCGTGCAGACCGGCTGGGGCGGCGCGTACGGCAACCAGATCGTCATCAGGATGAACGACGGCACCTACACCCAGTACGGCCACCTGTCGTCCATCGGCGTCTCCGTGGGCCAGCGGGTCGTCCCCGGCCGGCAGATAGCCCTCGCCGGGTCCACCGGCAACACCACCGGGCCGCACCTGCACTTCGAGGCGCGCACCACCCCCGAGTACGGCTCGGACATCGACCCCGTCGCCTACCTGCGCTCGCACGGCGTGAACGTCTGACGGCCCGCGCCCGCGACAGGCGCGCCCGCACCCGACGGCCCCGGCTGATCAGCCGGGGCCGTCGTCGTCTTTCGAACGGCTGCGTGTCCAAAAAATATCCCTGGATTCCGACCTGCCGTCGGAAATTCCGGCCCACTGCAATAGAGTCGGTCGAACACGAGTCAATCGCGTACGTTTCACGGGGATTAAGGCGGAGGTCGGTCATGCGTATTCCGGCGCACTCGGTCTGCACGGCGATCCGTGATGACATCGTCGCGGGTGTCTACGAGCGCGGCAGCCGGCTCACCGAGGAACTCCTCGCGCGCCGCTACGGCGTCTCCCGCGTTCCCGTGCGCGAGGCGCTGCGCACCCTGGAGGCCGAGGGCTTCGTGGTCACCCGCCGGCACGCGGGCGCGTGCGTGGCGGAACCCAGCGAGCAGGAGGCCGTCGACCTGCTGGAGATGCGGATGCTGCTGGAGCCGCTCGGGGCCGCCCGGGCAGCGCAGCGGCGTACCGAGGCCCATCTCAAGGTGCTGCGTGGCCTGGTCAGACTGGGCCAGGAGCGGGCCAGGAGGGGCAACAGCGAGGATCTGCGCTCCCTGGGCGGCTGGTTCCACGAGACGCTGGCGCAGGCCGGCGGGAGCCCCGCGCTGACCTCGACGCTGGCCCAGCTGCGGCACAAGATCACGTGGATGTACGCGGTCGACGCGCCGGTCGACCCCGTTGAGTCCTGGGCCGAGCACGGCGGCATCGTGGACGCCGTCGCACGCGGGGACGGCGAGCGGGCGCGGGCGATCACGGCGCTGCACACGGAACGCTCCACTGCCGCGCACCGGCTCCGCTTTCCCGGCGGGACGGACCGCCCGGACCGTGTGAGGACTTCGCAACACCCCGTAAACACGTCGGCGCTCCGGCATTAACACAGGCGCCGTATACAAAGAGGGATATTCGGCTGAGGCCTGTTTTAGGCTGCCTTTTTGGCGTGCGTCCGCAAAACGGCGTGCGCCGTTTCGGCGCGTCGTCAGTGAATTTATTCATGTTGACGAATACGCCGTGTGCCGTTTTCATTGCGTGCGCCTTCCGCGCCGTTCCCTGCGCCGGACTGCGGTCATCGCCGGTCCTCACCCTCCCGGACGGGAGCTTGCCCGGCGCGACAAAAGCCGCGCCGCCATGAAGGCGACGCGGCTGAAGCGGGGTGCTGCTGCCCGAAGGGTCAGACGGTCTCGGGGAGTTCCTCGAGGCCCTCGGCGACCAGCTTGGCCAGGCGGTCGAGCGCGGCGTCCGCACCCTCCGCGTCGGAGGCCAGGACGATCTCCTCGCCACCCTGGGCGCCGAGGCCCAGAACCGCCAGCATGGACGCGGCGTTGACGGGGGTGCCGCCCGCCTTGGCGATCGTCACCGGGATGCCGGAGGCCGTGGCTGCCCGGACGAAGATGGAGGCGGGGCGGGCGTGGAGACCCTCGGCCCAGCCGACGTTGACGCGGCGCTCAGCCATGTGTTGCTGCCCTTCGGATGTATCAGGGTTGTCTAGACCAGTGTTCCATAGGTGAAGCGTGCCCGGGAAGGGCATCGTCCCGCCCCGGCGGGCCGGGACCGGTTCCCTCAGCCTGCCTCGCCCCGCCTAGGGACGCGAGCCTTACTCTGGGGCCCATGCAGACCACGTCGGACCGGCACGAGTACCCCGCCCACTGGGAGGCCGACGTGGTGCTGCGCGACGGTGGCACCGCGCGCATCAGGCCCATCACCGTCGATGATGCCGAGCGTCTCGTCAGCTTCTACGAGCAGGTCTCGGACGAGTCGAAGTACTACCGCTTCTTCGCGCCGTACCCGCGCCTGTCCGCCAAGGACGTCCACCGCTTCACGCACCACGACTTTGTGGACAGGGTGGGACTCGCGGCCACGGTCGGCGGCGAGTTCATCGCAACCGTACGCTATGACCGCATCGGTACCGACGGCCTGCCCGCCTCCGCGCCCGCCGACGAGGCCGAGGTGGCCTTCCTCGTGCAGGACGCGCACCAGGGACGCGGCGTCGCCTCCGCCCTGCTCGAACACATCGCGGCGGTGGCCAGGGAGCGCGGCATCCGCCGGTTCGCGGCCGAGGTGCTGCCCGCCAACACCAGGATGATCAAGGTGTTCACGGACGCCGGGTACCAGCAGAAGCGCAGCTTCGAGGACGGTGTCGTACGCCTCGAGTTCGACCTGGAGCCCACCGACCGGTCGCTGGCCGTCCAGCGCGCCCGGGAGCAGCGGGCCGAGGCGCGGTCCGTGCAGCGGCTGCTCGCACCCGGCGCGGTCGCCGTGATCGGCGCCGGCCGCACGCCCGGGGGAGTGGGCCGCAGCGTTCTCGACCACCTCAGGGACGGCGGGTACACCGGCCGTCTGTACGCGGTGAACCAGGCGTTCGCCGCAGACCGGAAGGAGCTCGACGGCATCCCCGCCCACCGCTCGGTCCGCGACATCTCCGAGCCGGTCGACGTGGCCGTGGTGGCCGTCCCCGCCGAGCACGTCCCCGGGGTCGTCACCGAGTGCGGCGAGCACGGGGTGCAGGGGCTCGTGGTGGTCTCCGCCGGGTACGCCGAGAGCGGGCCCGAGGGGCGGGATCGGCAGCGGGAGCTGGTGCGGCAGGCGCGGTCGTACGGCATGCGGATCATCGGGCCGAACGCCTTCGGGATCATCAACACCTCGCCGCAGGTCAGGCTCAACGCCTCCCTCGCCCCCGAGATGCCCCGCCCCGGGCGCATAGGACTGTTCGCCCAGTCGGGCGCCATCGGGATCGCCCTGCTGTCACGGCTGCATCGACGCGGCGGAGGTGTGACCGGCGTCACGGGTGTCTCGACCTTCGTCTCCTCCGGGAACCGGGCGGACGTGTCCGGCAACGACGTCCTCCAGTACTGGTACGACGACCCGGACACCGACGTCGCCCTGATGTATCTGGAGACCATCGGCAACCCGCGCAAGTTCACCCGCCTCGCGCGGCGCACGGCGGCGGCCAAACCGCTGGTCGTGGTCCAGGGCGCGCGACACGGGGGCGCGCCGCAGGGGCACGCGGTACGGGCCACACGCCTGCCGCACGCCACGGTGTCCGCGCTGCTGCGGCAGGCCGGGGTGATCCGGGTGGACACGATCACGGAACTGGTGGACGCGGGCCTGTTGCTGGCCCGCCAGCCGCTGCCCGCGGGGCCCCGGGTGGCGATCCTCGGGAACTCGGAGTCGCTGGGGCTGCTGACGTACGACGCGTGCCTCACGGAGGGGCTGCGGCCCTCGCCGCCCCTCGATCTCACGACGGAGGCGTCGGCCGAGGACTTTCACCGGGCGCTGGTCGGCGCGCTGGCCGACGACTCCTGTGATGCCGTGGTCGTGACGGCGATACCGGCGGTGGGGGAGACGTCGCCCAGGGACGCGGAGTTGGCCGAGGCATTTAGGTCCGCCGCCGCGGCGGCTCCCGCGAAGCCCGTGCTGGTGGTCCACGTGGAGCTGGGCGGGCTGGCAGAGGCCCTGTCCGCCGCCGCGAGTACGGGTCCCCGGGCCGGCACCGCGGAACGACTGCACCCCGAGGTCGCGGACGCGGTACCGCCGCCCGCGACCGAGGCGCCGGCGGACTCCCGGCTCATCCCCGCCTACCCCGCCGCCGAGCGCGCCGTCCGGGCCCTCGCCGAAGCCGTCAAGTACGCGCAGTGGCGGCGGGAGGCCGCCGAGCCCGGGAAGGTGCCCGAGTTCGACGACATCGACGAGAAGGGCGCCGCCCGGCTGATCGACGGCCTGCTCGCGCGCGGCCAGGGGCTCACACTCGGCACGGACGAGACCTGTGACCTGCTCGCGCGCTACGGCATCCACGTCCGTCGGGCGCTGCCCGCTCCCACCCCCGAGGCCGCTCTCGGGGCCGCCCGCACGATCGGCTACCCGGTGGCCCTCAAGGCCACCGCCCCGCATCTGCGCCACCGCGCCGACCTGGGCGGCGTACGCCTCGACCTGGCCGACGAGGAGCAACTGCTGCGGGCGTACGCCGAGTTGACGTCCCTGTTCGGCAAGCCGGAGGAACTGCGGCCGGTCGTGCAGGGCATGGCGCCACGCGGCGTCGACACCTTCGTACGGACCGTCATCGATCCAGCGGCCGGAGCCGTCCTGTCGTTCGGCCTCGCCGGGGCCGCCTCCCAGCTGCTCGGCGACATGGCGCACCGACTGGTTCCCGTCACCGACCGCGACGCCACCTCCCTGGTCCGGTCCATCCGGACGGCCCCGCTCCTGTTCGGCTGGCGCGGCTCCGATCCCGTGGACACGCCCGCCCTCGAAGAGCTGATGCTGCGCGTGTCACGGCTGGTCGACGACCATCCGGAGGTCGTCGCGGTCACCCTGGAGCCCGTCGTGGTCGCCCCGCGCGGCCTGAGCGTGCTCGGCGCCACCGTCCGGCTCGCGCCCCCGCCCGCCCGCGACGACCTCGGCCCCCGCAGGCTCCCGGTGTACTGAGCAGCGGCGAGCGGTGCCTCGCAGTCAGCGCGCCCCCGTAGGATGGACGGCATGGCCAAGACCAGTACGACGACCCAGGGGCTGCGCGCGGCGATCGAGCGCAGCGGCTACTACCCGGCGCTCGTGGCCGAGGCGGTGGAAGCCGCGGTGGGCGGCGAGCCCATGCGGTCGTACCTGGTCCACCAGGAGACCACCTTCGACGCCAACGAGGTGCGCCGGCACGTGACCGTGCTGGTCCTCACCGGCACCCGGTTCATCGTCAGCCACACCGACGAGCAGGCCGCGGACGACACCTCCCCGACGCCGTACGCGACGACGTCGACGGAATCCGTGAAGCTCGGCCGGATCGCCTCGGTCGTCCTCAGCCGCGTCGTCGCCAACCCGGAGTCGTACACACCGGGCACGCTGCCCCGCGAGGTCGTCCTGACCATCGGCTGGGGCGCCGTCTCCCGTATCGACCTGGAGCCCGCCGCCTGCGGCGACCCCAACTGCGAGGCCGACCACGGCTACACGGGCAGCTCGACGGCGGACGACCTGAGCCTGCGCGTCAGCGAGGCAGGAGACGGCCCGGAGACGGTGCGCCAGGCGCTCGCCTTCGCACAGGCCCTCTCCGAGGCGACCGCGGACGACTCCCACTGATGGCACTCCCCGCCTGGGCCGACCACCCGGAGCCGCTGGCCCTCGGCTCCGCGCCCGTCCCCGAGTACGGCTCGGGCTCGCTGGCCGATCTCCTGCCCACCCTGGCAGCGGGCATGGGGGTGCCGGGCCAGAATGCCGCCATACCGGAACTGACCGCCGCCGACCGCAACTGCGTCTTCCTGATCGACGGGCTCGGCTGGGAGCAGCTGAAGGCGCACCCCGACGAGGCACCCTTCATGACCTCGCTCCTGGCGTCCTCCCGCGGCGGCACCGGGCGGCCCATCACCGCCGGCTACCCGGCGACCACGGCGACCTCGCTGGCCTCCGTCGGCACTGGCCTGCCCCCGGGCGCGCACGGCCTGCCCGGCTACACCGTGCGCAACCCGGACACCGGGGAGCTGATGAACCAGCTGCGCTGGCAGCCGTGGACCGCGCCGGAGGTCTGGCAGCCGTACCCCACCGTCTTCCAGCTCGCTCACGACGCCGGTGTGCACACCGCACAGGTGTCCTCCCCGGCGTTCGAGAACACCCCGCTGACGAAGGTCGCTCTCAGTGGCGGAACGTTCCGCGGGAAGCTGACCGGCGAGGACCGCATGGACCTGGCGGCCGAGCAACTGGCCGCCGGCGAGCGCTCCTTGGTGTATACGTACTACTCAGAGCTGGACGGCGCCGGTCATCGGTTCGGCGTCGACTCCGACACCTGGCGCGGCCAGCTCATGTACGTCGACCGGCTGGTCCAGCGCCTGGCCGAGCAGCTGCCGCCGCGCACCGCCCTGTACGTGACCGCCGACCACGGCATGCTCGACATCCCGTTCGACGAGCGGCACCGCATCGACTTCGACGAGGACTGGGAGCTGCGGGCCGGCGTCGCCCTGCTCGGCGGCGAGGGGCGCGCACGGCACGCCTACGCGCTGCCGGGCGCCGAGAACGACGTCCTGACCTGCTGGCGCGAGGTCCTCGGCGAGCAGTTCTGGGTGGCCTCGCGGGACGAGGCGATCGCGGCGGGCTGGTTCGGCCCCCACATCGACGACCGCGTGTACGCGCGCATCGGTGACGTGGTCGCGGCGGCCCGCGACGACGTGCTGATCATCGCCTCCGAGCGGGAGCCGAAGGAATCGTCCATGGTCGGCAACCACGGCTCGATGACGGCCGTGGAACAGCTGGTGCCCCTGCTGGAAGTGCGCACCTGACCTCCATCTGACCGCCACCCGAGCGTGGCGCGCGCCCGCGCGCCCAGTACGCTCCTGAAGATCCCCTATGCCCTCCGCCCCGCCCGAAAGGCCTCAATCACCCATGCCCGAGTTGGTGTTCTTCTCCGGAACCATGGACTGCGGGAAGTCGACACTGGCTCTCCAGATCGAGCACAACCGCTCCGCGCGCGGCCTCGTGGGCATGATCTTCACCCGTGACGACCGGGCCGGTGAGGGCAAGCTCTCCTCCCGCCTCGGCCTGGTCACCGACGCGGTGGAGGTGGGCGACGGGCAGGACCTGTACGCCCACGTCGTCGACCACCTCTCCCAGGGCGGGCGAGCGGACTACGTGATCGCGGACGAGGCGCAGTTCCTGGCGCCGGAGCAGATAGACCAGCTGGCCCGCGTGGTCGACGACCTCGGTCTCGACGTCTACGCCTTCGGTATCACGACCGATTTCCGCACCAAGCTCTTCCCCGGCTCGCAGCGCCTGGTGGAGCTGGCCGACCGGGTCGAGGTCCTCCAGGTGGAGGCGCTGTGCTGGTGCGGCGCCCGCGCGACGCACAACGCCCGCACGGTGGGCGGCGAGATGGTGGTCGAGGGCGCCCAGGTCGTCGTGGGCGACGTGACCCAGTCGGCGGACGAGATCGGTTACGAGGTGCTCTGCCGCCGCCACCACCGGCGCCGTATGACGGCGGCCGCCGCGCGCGCGGCGGCCCTCTCCCCGGACGTCCTGCCGGTGTCGTCCATCTGACGCCCCGGCGATTCACCCGTCAGGAGCCGGCTCGGTCGAGCGGGCTCACCACCGAGAACGTCGCGCCCTCCGGGTCCGCGACCGCGACCATACGGCCCAGGGCGGTGCTGCGACCGGGACTCACGACGTGTCCGCCCAGCTCGGTGACCCGCTCGGCGGCCGCGTCGGCGTCCTCGACCTGGAAGTGCGTCATCCAGTGCGGGCCCCGGTCGCGGGGGAGGGCGTGCCCGACGCCGTGGATGCCGGCGACCGGACGGCCCTCGATGCGCAGGGTGCGGTAGTCGGAGTCGGCGGCGGCCACCGGCTCCTCCTCGTAGCCGAAGACCGTTCGGTAGAACGTGGCGACGCTCGCCGTGTCGTAGGTGAGCAGCTCGTTCCAGGCAGGAGTGCCGGGGACGCCGGTCAGGCCCGTGCCGAGGTGTTCGGCCGCCTGCCAGATGCCGAACACCGCGCCCATCGGGTCGCAGGCGATCGCCAGGCGCCCCGCCTCGGCGGCGTCCAGGGGACCGACCCCCACCGTGCCGCCGCAGCTGCGGACCGTCTCGGCGGTCGCGTCCACGTCGTCCGAGCCCAGGTACGGCGTCCAGGCGATCGGGAGATGGCGGTCCGGCGGCAGTTGGCCGATGCCCGCCACCTCGTAGCCGTGCAGCACGGCCCGCACATAAGGCCCGAGTTGCTGCGGTCCCGGGCGGAACTCCCAGCCGAACAGCGCCCGGTAGAACTCCTGGGTCGCGGCCATCCCGTGCACCATCAGACTCACCCAGCACGGTGCGCCGGGCGCCGGCCTCTCGTGCGCCGTGCCGGTCAGGCCCGCCGACCCCGGTGCCTCGATCATCGTCACTCTCTCCTCGGCCGTTCGTGGTGGCCGTTCAGCTTCCGCCCGCGTGCACGTGCGCCGGGTGGGCGCGGGTGCACGGTCCGCGCCGATGGTCGCACCACCGGTCGCACCACGGGCTCCGGCCGCGCCGTGCGGTACGGCTCCCGGCCACAAGGCCTCGATGGGACGGTGCTCGTGCGTCGTGGTGTGATCGCCGTGTGCGGTCCATCGGCTGTACAGCATGTGCCCGATCCCGTACAGCGGGTGATCGGACCTGTCCGGCGGAGCAGACTAGCCGGACCTGGGCGAGAGGGCCACCTCGTGCGCGAGGATGGGAGCCATGAAGGCCATCATTTCCGCATCCGAACTCGCGAGCGAACTTGCGGGAGCGCGGCCGCCGACGCTCCTGGACATCCGCTGGCAGCTGAGCACCGCGACGGCGGCCGGCGTCGCTCCTTTCGACGGCCGTGCCGAGTACGCGGCCGGGCACATTCCGGGGGCCGTCTTCGTCGACCTGGACACCGATCTCGCGGATCCGCCGGGGCCGGCCGGTCGGCATCCACTGCCCGACATCGAGCGTTTCGGTGCGGCGATGCGGGCCGCCGGCGTCTTCTCGGACCGGCCGGTGGTGGTGTACGACGGCGGGCAGGGCTGGGCCGCCGCGCGCGCGTGGTGGCTGCTGCGCTTCACGGGTCACCCGGACGTGCGGGTGCTCGACGGCGGTCTGCCCGCCTGGGAGGGGTCCCTGGCCTCCGGGATCGAAACGGCGCCCGAGCCGGGCGACTTCCGGCCCGCACCGGGCGCGCTGCCGCTGCTCGACGCGGACGGCGCGGCGGCGCTCGCCCGGACGGGGCTGCTCCTGGACGCGCGGGCCGGTGAGCGCTACCGGGGCGAGGTCGAGCCGATCGACCCGGTGGGCGGGCACATTCCGGGCGCGGTGTCGGCGCCGACGGTGCAGAACCTGACCGAAACCGGCCACTTCCTGCCCGAGGAGGAACTCGCCGAGCGCTTCAAGGCACTCGGCGTCACCGAGGGCACCGAGGTCGGCGTGTACTGCGGCTCGGGCGTCTCCGCGGCCCAGCAGGTGCTGGCGCTGTCGCTCGCGGGCATCCCGGCCGCGCTGTACGTGGGGTCGTGGTCGGAGTGGTCGTCGGACAGCAACCGCCCCGTGGCGGTGGGCCCCGACCCGCAGTGAGCGCCGCGGTGGAGTGTACGCCACCTCGACGTACACCCCACTCGTCGGTGCCTGTGTCCCGGTCCGGCTACTCCTGCTTCTTGCGGCGCGTACCGAACACGATTTCGTCCCAGCTCGGGACCGCCGCTCTGCGGCCCGGGCGGACACCGTCCGCCTCGGCCTGGCGGTCCGTCGCCCCGATCAGCCGGTCGCGGTGGCTGCCGACCGTGCGCGGCATGAGAACGTCCGCGTACGCGGATCCGGCCGAGGCCGCGGGGGGCTCCTCCGCCGCGGGTTCCTGGACGGGCTCCTCCGGCTCCTCGGCGGGCCGCTCGGGCACCACCAGGTCGCCGCGGAAGCTCGGCACCGCCTCCAGGAGGCTGGTGAGCGAGTCCCGCTCGCCGGTGCTCTCCTCCGCCGGCTCGGTCGCCTGCGACGGCAGCGCGGGACGGTCCGTCTGCCGGTCCGGGGCGCGGTCGAGCCGGCCTTCGCGCGGCAGACGTGCGATCCGCGGCACGAAGGGGTAGCTCGGCTCGGGCGCCGAGAGGTCGTCGGACTCGCCGATCAGCGCGCGCGCCTCGTCGTCGACGGCCTGGACGAGCCGGCGGGGCGGGTCGTAGGTCCAGGTCGCCGAGTGCGGTTCGCCCGCCACCCGGTAGACCAGGATCACCTCCCAGGTGCCGTCGTCGCGGCGCCAGGAGTCCCACTGGACGGTGTCCTTCTCCGCGCCGCGCAGCAGCAGCCGCTCCTGGACGGCCTCGCCGAGGTGGGGACCGGTGTTCTCACCCGGCCGGCGCACGGGTGTCTTGCGGGCCCGCTCGGCCATGAAGGCACGCTCGGCCAGCACGGGGCCCTCGAAGCGGCGCACGCGGTCGACGGGGATGCCGGCGAGCTGGGCGACCTCCTCCGCGGACGCACCGGCACGTATCCGGGCCTGGATGTCGCGGGGGCGAAGATGGCTCTCCACCTCGATCTCGATCTGGCCGAGGCGGGGACGATCGCCGCGCACGGCGGCGCGGAGCCGTTCGTCGATCGGAAGCGTGTACTCCGTGCTGTCCGCAGCCTTCAGCACCAGCCGTGTGCCGTCATTGGAGACGGCCACGACACGCAGTTCGGGCATGGGGACCTCCCGGGTGGTGCCTGCCGACGTCACGTGCGTCGCTGCTTCCGCTAGTCGAGTGTGGCCTGCCCGGGTGCAGCCTGCCACAACCTTGCCGAGTTGCCCGGCGTGTCGGGCGCGGGCCCTGGATCGCCGTTATGGCACGGTTACCTATTCGCAACGCAAAGTGACCAACTCTGTCACCCTGTGCACTAGCCCCCTCCCGGCGGTCCAGCAAGGCCCCGGACACCCTGGCGGGAGACCGGACCCAGGGCTCGCAACAGTACTCCATTCGGGCCACGCGCGTGGATCGGCACGCCGCCCAAGTTCTGGCAAGGGGTACGAGTTGGCCGTCCGATGCGCCGTTTTCGCTGCCCTCAAACGTGGCGTACTTCATCTGACCGGCAGAAACGGAACGATTCGCTTCGGACGCCGCCGTCTCACTGAGCGTCCCTCAACTCGCGGTGCTCCGGCTGGGCGAAGTCCCCTAGTCCCCCAGTACCCGGCGCAGATAGTCGTTGCCGAAGCGCCGGTCAGGGTCGAGGCGGTCCCTCAGTGCGGTGAACTCGCCGAAGCGCGGGTAGGCCTTGGCCAGGTACTCCGCGTGGCGCGTGTGCACCTTGCCCCAGTGCGGGCGCCCCTCGTGCGCCGTGAAGATGCGTTCGGCGGCGGTGAAGTATGCCTGATAGGGCGTCCCGCGGAACATGTGTACGGCGACGTAGGTGCTGTCCCGGCCGGACGCCGTGGACAGGGTGATGTCGTCGGCCGGGGCGGTGC
Source organism: Streptomyces sp. NPDC051104 (assembly GCF_040682835.1). Lineage (NCBI taxonomy): Bacteria > Bacillati > Actinomycetota > Actinomycetes > Kitasatosporales > Streptomycetaceae > Streptomyces > Streptomyces sp. NPDC051104. The sequence goes on from NZ_JBFBBS010000022.1 coordinate 89,708, forward strand.
GGACCTCGACGGGGAAGCTGACGCGCAGGTCCGACCGGTCGACCATGGCCTTCAGTTCGCGCAGCGTCTCCACCAGGGCCTCGCGCGGGACGGCGTACTCCATCTCCACGAACCGCACGCGGCGCGGGGATGTGAAGACCTTGTAGGGGATGTCTGTGTACGTACGGGCCGACAGGGCGCGGCTCGATATCCGGGCGATCGCCGGGATCGTGGCGGGCACGGCCTGGCCGACCCAGTTGGCCACCTGGAAGACGCCGTTGGAGAGGAACTCGTCCTCGAACCAGCCGCTCACCTGCCCGATCGGCCGACGGGGCCCGAGGCTGCGGTTGTTGCGCTTGGTGTTGGTGTTCCCGGTGTGCGGGAACCAGTAGAACTCGAAGTGCTCGTTCTCGGCCCACAGTTCGTCGAACTCGGCGAGAACCTTCTCGAACGGCATCGGCTCTTCGTGGGCGGTGAGCAGGAAGAGGGGCTCCACCGCGAAGGTGATCGCGGTGATGATCCCGAGTGCGCCCAGGCCGATGCGGGCGGCCGCGAAGACGTCCGGGTTCTCCCGCTCCGAACAGGTGAGCACCGAGCCGTCCGCCGTCACCAGTTCGAGCCCCTTGATCTGCGCGGCGATCGAGCCGGAGTCCCGGCCGGTGCCGTGCGTGCCGGTGCTGGTGGCGCCCGAGACGGTCTGCTCCATGATGTCACCCATGTTCGTGAGGGACAGTCCCTCGCGCGCGAGCGCCGTGTTGAGTCTCTTGAGGGGAGTGCCCGCCTCGACGGTGACCGTGCCGGCCGCACGATCGATGCCGCGGATCCCGGTCAGCAGTTGAGGGCGGATCAACACGCCGTCGGTGGCGGCGGTGGCCGTGAAGGAGTGTCCGGTGCCGACGGCCTTCACCCTGAGCCCGTCCTCGGCCGCCTTCCGCACGGCGGCGGAGAGCTCCTCGACCGAGGCGGGGGTGACCGCCCGTACGGGCCGGGCGGTGACGTTCCCCGCCCAGTTGCGCCACGTGCCGTTCGTCCCGCTCACTGTGGTGCTCATGGGACCCTCCCCGCCGCGGATCCGACCTGCCCGGCCGGTGACGCCCGTACGGCCGTTCGACGAGGGCCGTTGTGATCACCGAGGGTGCGACGGACAGGCCCGCAACGAACAGCGCCATGATCGGAGACAGTAAGTTTCCGACCAGTAGGAAGGGGATCATACTCACGGCCTCGGCACATGCGCCCAGCAATCGTCGGCGGTGGGTGGCCGGTCCTCCCGTCGGCGGCGGGTGGCAGGATCGGAGACATGCCCGACGCACTCGACGCCAGCCCGTACGACGCCCTGCTGCTCCTCTCGTTCGGAGGCCCGGAGGGCCCGGACGACGTGGTCCCGTTCCTGGAGAACGTGACCCGGGGACGGGGCATCCCCAAGGAGCGCCTGAAGGAGGTGGGGCAGCACTACTTCCTCTTCGGCGGGGTCAGCCCCATCAACAGCCAGAACCGCGCCCTGCTCGACGCCCTCCGCAAGGACTTCGCCGACCACGGCCTGGACCTGCCCGTCTACTGGGGCAACCGCAACTGGTCGCCCTATGTGACCGACACCCTGCGCGAGATGGTCACCGACGGCCACCGCCGCATCCTGGTCCTGGCCACCAGCGCGTACGCCTCGTACTCCGGCTGCCGTCAGTACCGCGAGGACCTCGCGGGGGCCCTGGCCACCCTGGAGGCCGAGGGCCTCGAGCTGCCGCGGGTCGACAAGTTGCGGCACTACTTCAACCACCCGGGCTTCGTGGAGCCGATGATCGAGGGCGTCCTGAAGTCGCTGGCCGACCTCCCCGAGGACGCCCGGACCGGGGCGCACATCGCCTTCACCACGCACTCCATCCCGACCTCCGCGGCGGACACCTCCGGTCCCGCAGAGGAGCACGGGGACGGCGGGGCGTACGTGCGGCAGCACCTCGACGTCGCGCGGCTGATCGCCGACGCGGTGCGCGAGCGGACCGGCGTCGACCACCCCTGGCAGCTCGTCTACCAGTCGCGCTCGGGCGCCCCGCACATCCCGTGGCTGGAGCCGGACGTCTGCGACCACCTGGAGCAGTTGCACGGCGCCGGGGTCCCGGCGGTCGTGATGGCACCCATCGGGTTCGTCTCGGACCACATGGAGGTGTTGTACGACCTCGACACGGAGGCCACGGCGAAGGCCGGGGAGCTGGGGCTGCCGGTGCGCCGCTCGGCCACCGTGGGCGCCGACCCGCGGTTCGCCGCCGCGATCCGTGACCTGATCGTCGAGCGCGCCGCGACCGAGCGCGGGCAGCAGGTGACCCCCTGCGCCCTCGGCGCCCTGGGTCCGAGCCACAACGTCTGTCCGGTCGGGTGCTGCCCGGCCCGCGCCCCCAAGCCCGCCGCGGCGGGCGCCGACAGCCCGTACGCATGAGGAGCACCGTGACCGAGCAGTCCGAACCGACCGAGCGGCTGAAGGCCGAGCTCCTCGAGATCGCGCTGGAGGCCGCCACGCGCGCGGGCGCCTTCCTGCGCGACGGGCGCCCCGACGACCTCGGAGTGGCCGCCACCAAGTCCAGCGCCATCGACGTGGTCACCGAGATGGACATCGCCGCCGAGAAGCTGATCACCGGGCTGCTCGCCGACCGTCGGCCCGACGACGGCCTGCTCGGCGAGGAGGGTGCCAGCGTCGAGGGCAGCAGCGGTGTCGAGTGGGTGATCGACCCGATCGACGGCACCGTCAACTACCTGTACGGACTGCCCAGTTGGGCGATCTCCATCGCGGTCCGCAAGGACGGGGAGACGCTCGTCGGGGTGGTCCACGCGCCCATGCGGCAGGAGACCTTCCGAGCCGTCCTGGGCGGGGGCGCGTTCCTGAACGACCGCCCCGCGCGCGTGCGCCCCGCGCCCGAGCTGGGCCTCGCCCTGGTGGGCACGGGCTTCGGCTACCTCGCCGAGCGCAAGGCCCGGCAGGCCGAGGTGGTCCGGCGGATGATCCCCGAGGTCCGGGACATCCGCCGGGGCGGCTCCGCCGCGATCGACCTGTGCGACGTGGCGGCGGGCCGCCTGGACGCGTACTACGAGCGCGGCCTGAACCCCTGGGACTACGCGGCGGGCGACCTGATCGCCCGCGAGGCGGGCGCCCGAACCGGCGGCCGCCCCGGGGAGCCGGTCTCCCCGGAACTGACGATCGCGGCCCCACCGCCCCTCTTCGAACACCTCCAGACGCGGCTGGAGGAACTGGGGGCGTGGCACGACTGAGGACCTGACGACCCGCCCCGCGCGTGCGCCTCAGGGCGGCGGCGGTCGGCGCCCGGGGCGCCCGACGCGGGCCGGACCTGGCCCTGGAGGCCAGAGGGACCGCCTCGAGCGCCCCCGTGGGGCCGCCCCGGGCCCTCGCGTCGCGGCAGGCGCCCGTACGCGTGAAGCGGGGCCCCGGCCTGGATCTGCCGGGGCCCCGCCTGCTGCGAGCTGATCAGACGCGCGTCGCCGTGACTTCCACACCGTGCTCGGCGGCAAGGCGGTGCAGGTCGTCGAGCTCCGACTGTTCGACGTCCACGAGGAAGTCGTCGCCGGTTTCGCGGGCCCGCGTCAGGTCGGACTCGGTCGCCCGTATGCGCTGCAGAAGTCCTGCGGTGAATGCGTCCATGCTGCGCCCCCTCGTCCTGGGTCGTGGGTCGGTGGCACGGGGGTGTGCCGTATGGGAAGGGGCGATCACGTCTCCATTGGGTGCCCAGCGCAGCCCTGGCTGGGCGGCGACGGTGCCGGACACCCACGCCCGCTCTGCGGGAAGCGGTGAGCAGCCGACCACGTGGTGGTGTGCCACATGCAGAGCGTGATCGCGGGGTGTAAAGCCGTCCTCCCCCCGCGCCCTTCCGCGGAAACCTCAGCCGCGCGAGAAATTTCCTCATTCCCGGACCTCCGGATCCGCCCCCCGGGGCCGCTTCCCGCCGCCTTACAGCCGGTTTACGGTCGAAAAGGGCAGGATGGAACCCTCAACCCGTGACAGAACCTGCCCGTGGGCTGCCCGCAAACGGGTGACCCGGGTGGACAGAGGAAGGACAAGCGACGTGCGCGTACTCGTCGTCGAGGACGAGCAGCTGCTCGCCGATGCGGTGGCCACCGGACTGCGCCGGGAGGCCATGGCCGTCGACGTCGTGTACGACGGTGCGGCCGCCCTGGAGCGCATCGGCGTCAACGACTACGACGTGGTCGTCCTCGACCGTGACCTCCCGCTCGTGCACGGCGACGACGTCTGCCGCAAGATCGTCGAGCTCGGCATGCCCACCCGCGTGCTGATGCTCACCGCGTCCGGCGACGTCAGCGACCGCGTGGAGGGCCTGGAGATCGGCGCCGACGACTATCTCCCGAAGCCGTTCGCGTTCAGCGAGCTCATCGCGCGCGTGCGTGCCCTCGGCCGGCGTACGAGCGTGCCGCTGCCGCCCGTCCTGGAGCGCGCCGGGATCAAGCTGGACCCCAACCGCCGCGAGGTCTTCCGCGACGGGCGCGAGGTTCAGCTCGCTCCCAAGGAGTTCGCCGTCCTGGAGGTCCTCATGCGCAGCGAGGGCGCCGTCGTCTCGGCCGAGCAGCTGCTGGAGAAGGCCTGGGACGAGAACACCGACCCCTTCACCAACGTCGTACGCGTGACCGTGATGACCCTGCGCCGCAAGCTCGGCGAGCCGCCCGTCATCGTCACCGTGCCCGGTTCCGGATACCGGATCTGATGACCGTGGCCACGACACCCGCACCACCCACGGCACCGCCCAAGCCCACCTGGGACCCCCGCAGGCCGGAACTGCCGTTCCCCTGGCTCCGCCCGACCATCCGCATAAGGCTCACGCTGCTGTACGGCGGCATGTTCCTGATCGCCGGCATCCTGCTGCTGTCGATCATCTACCTGTTCGCGGCGCACGCCCTCAACGTGGGCAGCGAACTCCCCTTCAAGATCCTCTCGGGCCAGGTCGCCAGCGACACCTGCAACCTCCCGCAGCAGCCCTCGGCGAGCGTGCTCAACGACGCCCTGGACGCCTGCGTGAACGAGCAGCGTCAGCACGCCCTGGACAACCTGCTCAGCCAGTCGCTGCTGGCCCTGCTGGGCCTCGCCGTGATCGCCTTCGCCTTCGGGTACGCCATGGCCGGCCGCGTGCTCTCGCCGCTCGGCCGGATCACCCGCACCGCGCGCGCGGTGGCCGGCTCGGACCTGTCCCGCCGTATCGAGCTGGACGGCCCGGACGACGAGCTGAAGGAGCTCGCGGACACCTTCGACGACATGCTGGAGCGGCTGCAGCGCGCGTTCATGGCCCAGCAGCGGTTCGTCGGCAACGCCTCGCACGAGCTGCGCACCCCGCTCGCCATCAACCGCACGCTGCTCGAGGTGCACCTGTCCGACCCCGGGGCGCCCGCCGAACTGCACCAGCTCGGCAAGACGCTCCTCGCCACCAACGAGCGCAGCGAACAGCTCGTGGAGGGGCTGCTGCTGCTCGCCCGCAGCGACAACCAGATCGTCGAGCGCAAGCCCGTCGACCTCGCCGAGGTTGCCTCCCAGGCCATCGACCAGGTGCACGCCGAGGCGGAGGCCAAGGGCGTCGAGATCCGCGGCGAGCGCGCCCCCGTGGTCGTCCAGGGCAACGGCGTCCTGCTGGAGCGGATCGCCCTGAACCTCGCCCAGAACGCGGTGCGCTACAACGTTCCGGAGGGCGGCTGGGTCGAGGTGACCACCCAGGCCCAGCACGGCCAGGCGGTTCTGGTCGTCTCGAACACCGGCCCGGTGGTCCCCGCGTATGAGATCGACAACCTCTTCGAGCCCTTCACACGGCTGCGCACGGAGCGGACGGGCAGCGACAAGGGCGTGGGCCTCGGCCTGTCCATCGCGAGGTCCGTCGCGCGCGCCCACGGCGGCCACATCAGCGCACAGCCGCGCGAAGGGGGTGGGCTTGTGATGCGTGTCACCCTGCCGCTCTGAACAGATGCCGGGACCTCGCCCGACGTTCGCTTTGCGCGGAATTTTCGGGCATGGGTTCTGGTTTCGTCATGTGTGATCGATCACAAGGACATTTTTCCAGCCACCTACTCTCCGTGATGCTGTGAGTGCCCGCAAAGCCGGAATATCCGGGTTTTCCGGTGCCTTGATCACGGGTAGTACGCGGTGAGATGCCTTTGAACTGTGCCACGGAGACCGTGTACGGTCCGCTTCGCCATCCAAGCCGATCACTCTTGAGGAGTCCGGTTGGGTGTCGATTGAGTAACAGACCTTGATGTGAGGCAAAATCTCCGCCTCGAGGCGGGCACAAGTCCGGCCTCTCACGCGTTACGTGCGCTGGAGACACCGCAGACACCCAGAGGGGGAGAGCGAAATGGCAACGGATTACGACACCCCACGCAAGACCGACGACGACGTCGACTCCGACAGCCTTGAAGAGCTGAAGGCCCGGCGGAACGACAAGTCCGCTTCCGCTGTAGACGTCGACGAGTTCGAGGCCGCCGAGGGCCTGGAACTGCCGGGCGCCGACCTCTCCAACGAGGAGTTGGCCGTCCGGGTGCTCCCGAAGCAGCAGGACGAGTTCACCTGCATGAGCTGCTTCCTGGTGCACCACCGCAGCCAGCTGGCCCGGGAGAAGAACGGTCAGCCGATCTGCCGCGACTGCGACTGAGGCAGGGTCGGCCGTGACCGGCTCGACCCCTCCTTGGAAGCGCCGCTTCTCGCGCAGGGGAGCGGAGCAGGAGCCCGACGAGGGCTCCCACGGCGTACATGACGACGAGCGGGGCTCTTCCGGAGAGGGAACAGCCTCGCTCGAACCGCACGCCCCGGCGGCCCCCGTGGGGCCCCTGGTGCCGGCCGATCCTCCGGCACCCGCCGCACGACGCCGTGCGGTCGCCGTCCGCGAGGGAGTCCGTACAGGAGTCCGGGAGGGCGTCCGCAAGGGCGGCAGTGCGGCCAGAGCGGCTCTGGCGTATCTCGCCGACCGGATCATCGACATGGCCCCGCGCATCCCGGTACGGGACCTCGAGACCCTGCGCAGGCAGTTCCCCGGCCTCGGACCCGAGGAAATCGCCGACAAACTCGTGGCGGGCGCGGCAGGGGCGACGGCCACGGTAGGGGCCGGAGTCGGCGCCGCGGCGATGCTGCCGGTACCGCCTGCCATGCCCACCGAGCTGGCCACGGAGATCACCGGCGTCGCGGCGATCGAGCTGAAGCTGATCGCCGAACTGCACGAGGTGTACGGGCTGCGGCCGCCTGGCACCCTTGCTCAGCGCAGCACCCTGTATCTGAGGTCCTGGGCCGGTGAACGCGGGATCGACATGACCAACCCCGCCACGATCGACGCCGCCCTCGGCGGGCGCATGAAGCGGGAACTGCGGCAGCGGATCATGAAGCGGATGGTGCGGGACCTGCCGAACCTGATGCCGTTCATGGTGGGGGCCGCGGTGGGCGCGGTCATGAACCGCCGCGACACCCGGAGGGTCGCGCAGCGGATCCGCAAGGACCTGCGCAGGATGCAGGTGCCGTGGGAGGCGCTGCCGGAACTGCCGCCGCTGGAGAAGCCGCCGGGTCCCTCGCCGCTCGAGGAGTGAGCGGTCCTAGACCGTGCCCCGGCTCTCCGCCCGGGCCGCCTTGATCGCCGCCGCCAGCTTCTCCGGTTCCCTGGTCGACAGGTACAGGTACGGCGTCGGGTCCGCCGGATCCGTGACCTCCACCTTCAGCGCCGTCGGGATGTACGCGCGCAGCAGCATGAAAGCCCTCGTGTCCGCCTTGTACGTGCGCCAGGCGCGGGCCTCCTCCTGGTCCAGCACCTCCGCCTCGCCGAGCGCCGCCACCGGGATCTTCGCCTCGCCCGCGATCAGCGCGTCGCCGACCACGCGGATGCGGGGGGAGCCGTAGGAACTGGCCACGACCGCCGAGGCCGCGGTGCCGCCCACCAGGCCGCCGAGCAGCGGGAGCGTGCCGAACGGCAGCAGCACCAGGGCCATGGCGATGCCGACCAGGAGGCACATCAGCCACCAGGTGCGGGGCGCGGTCAGGCGTTCTTCGTACGGCGACGCGGAGAGCTGCATGGAGCCAAGCTTGGCACGGTGTCCGCGGCACGTTCACGCGCGGGTAAGGTCTGCGCCTGTGAGTGGTACTTCCTCCGGTCTGACGCCCCCCGCCGACGCGGTCGCGCCCGTACGGCACCTCGACGCCCCGGCGCCGGGCGCGCCGCTCGGCGCGCACTACGGACAGTGCTTCGGGTGCGGTGGAGAGCAGCCGCACGGGCTGCGTCTCGAGGCGCGGGCCGGTGACGGGGTGTCCGTCACCGCCGAGTTCACCGTCCGCCCCGCCCACCAGGGCGCGCCCGGCCTCGCCCACGGCGGGGTCCTCGCCACCGCCCTCGACGAGACCCTGGGCTCCCTGAACTGGCTCCTGCGCACCATCGCGGTCACAGGGCGCCTGGAGACCGACTTCGTACGGCCCGTGCCCGTGGGTACCGTGCTGTATCTGGAGGCCGAAGTGACGGCGGTGGCCGGACGGAAGATCTACTCGAGGGCGACCGGGCGGATCGGGGGCCCCGAGGGGCCCGTCGCCGTCCGTGCCGAGGCCCTGTTCATCGAGGTGAAGGTGGACCACTTCACCGAGCACGGCCGCCCCCAGGAGATCTGGGCGGTCATGGACGACCCGGACCAGCTCCGGCGCGTACGAGCCTTCGAGGTGAACCCGTGAGCAGCGAGCCCGTGAACGTGCTGATCCGGCGTGTTGACCCGGAGGTACCGCTTCCGGCGTACGCGCATCCCGGTGACGCGGGAGCCGATCTGCGCACCACCGTCGGCTGCGAACTGGCGCCCGGTGAACGGGCCGTTCTGCCCACCGGGGTGTCTGTGGCGCTGCCCGAGGGGTACGCGGCCTTCGTGCATCCGCGGTCCGGTCTCGCCGCACGCTGCGGTGTCGCCCTCGTCAATGCCCCGGGGACGGTGGATGCCGGGTACCGTGGGGAGATCAAGGTGATCGTGGTGAATCTCGACCCGCGAGAGTCCGTGCGGTTCGAGCGCTTCGACCGGATTGCCCAACTGGTCGTCCAGCAGGTCGAGAGGGTCCGCTTCCAGGAGGTCGCGGAGCTTCCCGACTCCGCGCGGGCCGATGGGGGCTTCGGGTCCACCGGCGGTCATGCCGCCGTGGGCGGCACAACGGGTGGGAATCGATACGCTTCGGTCGTATCCGACCGGGAAGGACAGTGACGTGTTCGGACGTCGCAAGAAGAAGGGTGCCGCCGAGGACGCGGCCGGCGAGGCCGAGCAGGTCGTCGACGGTGTCGACACTGAGGCGGACGACGAGGTCGAGCGCGAGCGCGTGAGGCTGGAGCCCGAGCCCCGGCCCGACGGGCCCTGGGACGTGTCCGAGGTCCGGGAGCCCGGCGAGGGCCGGGTGGACCTGGGCGGGCTGTTCGTGCCCGGCGTCGAGGGCATGGAGCTGCGGGTCGAGGTCGCGGGCGACGCGATCGTCGCGGCGACCGTCGTGCTGCGCGACAGCGCCATCCAGCTCCAGGCTTTCGCCGCGCCCAAGCGCGAGGGCATCTGGGGCGAGGTGCGCAAGGAGATCGCAGGCGGCATCACCCAGCAGGGTGGCATCGTCGACGAGGTCGAGGGGCCACTGGGCTGGGAGCTGCGCGCGCAGGTGCCGGTGCAGCTGCCGGACGGCACGAGCGGGTTCCAGGTCGTGCGGTTCGTCGGCGTGGACGGTCCCCGCTGGTTCCTGCGCGGCGTGATCTCCGGGCAGGGCGCCGTGCAGCCGCAGGCCGCCGGCCTGCTCGAGCAGATCTTCCGCGACACGGTCGTGGTCCGCGGCGAGGGCCCGATGGCACCGCGCGACCCGATCGTCCTGAAGCTGCCGAACGACGCCCAGATGGTGCCCGAGGGCGTCCAGCAGGAGGAAGGCTCCCGCTTCTCGGGCGGCATGGGCCAGCTGCAGCGTGGCCCGGAGATCACCGAGGTCCGCTAGCAGCCGGAGCACTGCCGCCGGGCAGGCACACCACGGGGCCGCATCCCTCGCCGAGGGGCGCGGCCCCACTTGCTTTCCCCCTGCCGGACGCGGTCGGGAAGGGCGTATCAGAGTCGCGTCAAAGATGCCCCGCCCGCCATCCCATGCCCCATATGCCGTGATTATTGGCCGTAAGGTCGACGCAGCGTGCGCAGCTGCGGCGGGAAGACACCGGAAGACAATGGGGCCATGGGACGCGGCAAGCTTCGGATCTACCTCGGTGCGGCACCGGGCGTCGGCAAGACCTACGCCATGCTGTCCGAGGCGCACCGGCGCGTCGAGCGGGGCACGGACTGCGTCGTCGGCTTCGTGGAGCACCACGGCCGGTCCCGTACCGAGGTGATGCTGCACGGACTGGAGCAGGTCCCGCACAGGGAGCTGGAGTACCGCGGAAGCTTCTTCACCGAGATGGACGTCGACGCCGTGTTGCGCCGCGCCCCTGCCGTCGCCCTGGTGGACGAACTCGCCCACACCAATGTCCCCGGCTCCCGCAACGCCAAGCGCTGGCAGGACGTCGAGGAGCTGCTGGCCGCCGGGATCGACGTCGTCTCCACCGTCAACATCCAGCACCTGGAGTCCCTCGGCGACGTCGTCGAGTCGATAACGGGCATACGGCAGCGCGAGACCCTCCCCGACGAGGTGGTGCGCCGCGCCGACCAGATAGAGCTCGTCGACATGTCTCCGCAGGCCCTGCGCCGCCGCATGGCGCACGGCAACATCTACCAGCCCGACAAGATCGACGCCGCCCTGGCGAACTACTTCCGGCCCGGAAACCTGACCGCCCTGCGCGAGCTGGCCCTGCTGTGGGTGGCGGACCGGGTCGACGAATACCTGAACGAGTACCGCAGCCGGCACCAGGTGTCGGCGATCTGGGGCTCCCGCGAGCGGATCGTCGTCGGGCTCACCGGCGGCCCCGAGGGACGGACCCTGATCCGCCGCGCCGCCCGCCTCGCGGAGAAGGGCGCCGGCGGCGAGGTGATGGCCGTCTACATCGCCCGCAGCGACGGGCTCACCTCCGCCTCGCCCAAGGAACTCGCCGTCCAGCGCACCCTGGTCGAGGATCTGGGCGGCACCTTCCACCACGTCGTGGGCGACGACATCCCGGCGGCCCTGCTCGACTTCGCCCGCGGGGTGAACGCCACCCAGATCGTCCTCGGCTCCTCGCGCCGCAAGGCCTGGCAGTACGTCTTCGGGCCCGGCGTCGGTGCCACGGTCGCCCGCGAGTCCGGGCCCGACCTCGACGTGCACATCGTCACCCACGAGGAGGTCGCCAAGGGCCGCGGCCTGCCGGTGGCCCGGGGCGCGCGCCTCGGCCGCACGCGCATCCTCGCCGGCTGGCTGGTCGGCGTCCTCGGCCCGGTCGTCATGGCGCTGCTGCTGAACACCGTCGACCTGGGCCTCGCCAACGACATGCTGCTGTTCCTGGCGCTGACCGTGGCGGCGGCCCTGCTCGGCGGGCTCCTCCCGGCGCTCGCCTCGGCGGCCTTCGGCTCCCTGCTGCTGAACTACTACTACACGCCTCCGCTGCACCGGCTGACGATCGCCGACCCCCGGAACATCGTCGCCATCGCGATCTTCGTCGCGGTCGCGGTGTCGGTGGCCTCGGTGGTGGACCTCGCCGCCCGGCGCACCCACCAGGCGGCCAGGCTGCGCGCCGAGTCCGAGATCCTCTCCTTCCTCGCGGGCAGCGTGCTGCGCGGCGAGACCAGCCTGGAGGCACTGCTGGAGCGGGTGCGGGAGACCTTCGGCATGGAGTCCGCCGCGCTGCTGGAGCGTGAGAGCGAGGTCGCGCCCTGGACCTGCGCGGGCAGCGTCGGCCCCGGCGCCCCGGTCGGGCGGCCGGAGGACGCGGACGTGGACGTGCCCGCCGGGGACCACATGGCGCTCGCGTTGTCCGGGCGCGTCCTGCCCGCCTCCGACCGCCGGGTGCTGGCCGCCTTCGCCGCGCAGGCCGCGGTGGTCCTGGACCGGCAGCGTCTGCAGAAGGAGGCCGAACAGGCCCGCACCCTCGCCGAGGGCAACCGCATCCGCACCGCCCTGCTGGCCGCCGTCAGCCATGACCTGCGCACGCCGCTCGCGGGCATCAAGGCGTCGGTGACCTCCCTCAGGTCGGACGACGTGGAGTGGTCCGACGAGGACCGCGCCGAGCTGCTGGCGGCGATCGAGGAGGGCGCCGACCGCCTCGACCACCTGGTCGGCAACCTGCTCGACATGTCCCGCCTCCGGACCGGCACCGTCACCCCGCTGATCCGGGAGATCGACGTCGACGAGGTGGTCCCGATGGCGCTCGGCGGGGTGCCGGAGGACAGCGTCGAACTCGACATCCCCGAGACGTTGCCGATGGTCGCCGTGGACGCCGGACTGCTGGAGCGCACGGTGGCCAACCTCGTCGAGAACGCGGTCAAGTACAGCCCCCTCGGCTCATCCGTCCTGGTCGCCGCCAGCGCCCTCGCCGACCGGGTGGAGGTGCGCGTCGTCGACCGCGGCCCGGGCGTCCCCGACGAGGCGAAGGAACGCATCTTCGAGCCCTTCCAGCGCTACGGCGACGCCCCCCGCGGCGCCGGCGTCGGCCTCGGCCTCGCGGTGGCCCGCGGCTTCGCCGAGGCCATGGGCGGCACCCTGAGTGCGGAGGACACCCCCGGCGGAGGGCTCACGATGGTCCTCACCCTGCGGGCCGTGAACGGCGCCCACCACCCCATACGAGTCGCCGAACCAGAAAGGCAGACCACATGACCCGGGTGCTCGTGGTCGATGACGAGCCGCAGATCGTGCGCGCCCTCGTGATCAACCTGAAGGCGCGCAAGTACGACGTCGACGCGGCCACCGACGGCGCGACCGCGCTCCAGCTCGCCGCCGCCCGCCACCCCGACGTCGTGGTGCTGGACCTCGGGCTGCCCGACCTGGACGGCGTCGAGGTGATCAAGGGGCTGCGCGGCTGGACCCGGGTGCCGATCATCGTCCTGTCCGCCCGCCACTCCTCCGACGAGAAGGTCCAGGCGCTGGACGCGGGCGCGGACGACTACGTCACCAAGCCGTTCGGCATGGACGAGCTGCTCGCCCGCCTGCGCGCCGCCGTCCGCCGCGCGGAGCCGAACGGGGGCGGCGAGGACGACGTCGTCGTGGAGACCGAGGGCTTCACCGTCGACCTGGCCGCGAAGAAGGTCAACCGGGCCGGGAAGGACGTACGCCTCACCCCCACGGAGTGGCACCTGCTGGAGGTGCTGGTCCGCAACACCGGCCGCCTGGTCAGCCAGAAACAGCTGCTGCAGGAGGTGTGGGGGCCGTCGTACGGGACGGAGACGAACTACCTGCGGGTGTACATGGCCCAGCTGAGGCGGAAGCTGGAGACGGACCCGTCGCATCCCCAGCACTTCATCACGGAGCCGGGGATGGGGTACCGGTTCGAGAAGTGAGCGGGGAGTCCGGCCGGGGGTCCGGGGGGTGTCCCCCGGGGGATGCAGTATCACGGAGCCGGGGATGGGGTGCCGGTTCGAGAAGTGAGCCGGGAGTCCGGCCGGGGCTGCGAGAAGTGAGCCGCAGGGCGGGCCGGGTCGCCGGTGCGTCCGTGTCGGTGCCCCCCGGTACGCTTTCTGTATGAGCGCTGTTCCTCGTTCCGAGAAGCCGGTGGGCCGCCTCCGGCGCATGCTGGACCGGCTCTCCTCGTCGCAGGAGGACCTGGAGTCCGAGGAACTGCGGGAGGACGCCGAGACCGCGGGCTGTACGCGGATCGGCGACTGCCACGACCGACAGATCGTCACGGTTACTGGTACCTTGCGCACGGTCACGCTGCGCCCGCGGGCCGGTGTCCCGGCGCTGGAGGCCGAGCTGTTCGACGGTTCGGCCGCGCTGGACGTGGTGTGGCTCGGCAGGCGCTCGATCGTCGGGATAGAGCCGGGACGCAAGCTGATCGCGTCCGGCCGGATCTCGATGAGCCGGGGCCGCAGAGTGCTGTTCAACCCCAAGTACGAACTCAGACCGCTCGGACGGGAGTAGCCGGTGACGTCACTCGAGAAGCCGACCGAAGGCGCCCAGCAGGATTCGCGGGCGGTGACCGAGGCCGCGCTCTTCGAGGCGTTCGGCGGGGTCCGCGGCATGGTCGAGACCGTGGTGCCCGGCCTGTTCTTCGTCACGATCTTCACCATCAACAAGAACCTGCACTGGTCGGCGATCGTCGCGCTCGCGGTGTCCCTGCTGCTGGTGGTGGTCCGCCTCGCCATGCGGGACACCGTGAAGCACGCGTTCAGCGGTGTCTTCGGCGTGGCGTTCGGCGTGGTCTTCGCGATGATGACCGGCAACGCGAAGGACTTCTACCTGCCGGGCATGCTCTACACGCTGGGCCTCGGCCTCGCGTACATCATCACCACGCTCGCCGGGGTCCCGCTGATCGGCCTGATCCTCGGCCCGGTCTTCAAGGAGAACCTCTCCTGGCGCACGCGCAACCCGGGCCGTAAGAAGGCCTACGCCAAGGCCAGCTGGGCCTGGGGGCTGATCCTGCTCGGCAAGTGCGCGATCCTGTTCCCGCTGTACTGGTGGGCGAACACCGCCCAACTGGGCTGGGTCCTGATCGCGTTGAAGATCCCGCCGTTCCTGCTCGCCGTGTGGCTGACGTGGGTGTTCCTGGCGAAGGCGCCCGCGCCGATCGACGTGTTCGCGGAGATGGAGGCGGAAGAGGCTGCCGCCAAGAGCGAAGGGGCCGGGCGGCACCGTCGGGAGGCTTAGTCCCCCGGTGGTGGGGTGGCCGTCCGGGGGCTGCCGCCCCCAGACCTCCGCTTCGGCCTGAACGGCCTCGTCCTCAGTCTCCCCCAAGCCCTTCGAGCAGGGGGTACCCCCAGACGGGCCGGCTGTCGTCGGCCTCGGCTGTCGGGTGGCCCCACTCGAGGGGGCCGCTGCCCCAGGGTGCGCCGCCCGGGGCGCGCCCGGTCATGCCAGGCGCACCCGAAGCCCGCACCCTCGCGGCCTAGCCCGCCGCGTCCTCCCTGCGCACCGACAGCAGCTCCTCCAGCTGACCCTCGCGTGCCTGGGCCGCCACGAAGAGCAGCTCGTCGCCCGCTTCCAGGGAGTCCTCCTGGGACGGGGTGAGGACCCGGGTGCCGCGGATGATCGTCACCAGGGACGTGTCCTCGGGCCACTGCACATCGCCCACCTGCGTACCCGCCAGGGCTGACTCGGGCGGCAGGGTCAGCTCGACCAGGTTCGCGTCGCCGTGGCTGAAGCGGAGCAGACGGACCAGGTCGCCGACGCTCACCGCCTCCTCCACCAGCGCCGACATCAGACGCGGGGTGGACACGGCCACGTCCACGCCCCACGCCTCGTTGAACAGCCACTCGTTCTTCGGGTTGTTGACCCGGGCGACGACGCGCGGGACGCCGTACTCCGTCTTCGCCAGCAGCGACACGACCAGGTTCACCTTGTCGTCACCCGTCGCGGCGATCACCACGTTGCAGCGCTGGAGCGCCGCCTCGTCCAGGGACGTGATCTCACAGGCGTCGGCCAGCAGCCACTCCGCCTGCGGGACGCGCTCGACCGAGATCGCGGTCGGCGCCTTGTCGATGAGAAGGACCTCGTGGCCGTTCTCCAGCAGTTCGCCCGCGATCGAGCGACCGACCGCGCCGGCACCGGCAATGGCGACCCTCATCAGTGACCGCTCTCCTCTTCAGGGCCCTCGGCGAACGCCGCCTCGACCTTCTCGACGTCGTGCGTCCGCATCATCACGTGCACGAGGTCGCCCTCCTGCAGAACCGTCTGCGAGGAGGGCAGCATCGCCTCGCCCAGCCGGGTGAGGAACGCCACCCGGACGCTGGTCTCCTCCTGAAGCTTGCTGATCTTGTGGCCGACCCACTTCGGCGACGCGTGCACCTCGGCGAGCTGGACCCCGCCGGTGGGGTCGCGCCACAGCGGCTCCGCACCGGACGGCAGCAGACGCCGCAGCATCTGGTCCGCCGTCCAGCGGACCGTGGCGACGGTCGGGATGCCGAGCCGCTGGTAGACCTCGGCGCGGCGGGGGTCGTAGATCCGGGCCGCGACGTTCTCGATGCCGAACATCTCGCGGGCGACCCGCGCCGCGATGATGTTCGAGTTGTCGCCGCTCGAGACGGCGGCGAAGGCACCGGCCTCCTCGATGCCCGCCTCGCGCAGGGTGTCCTGGTCGAAGCCGACGCCGGTGACACGACGGCCGCCGAACCCGGAGCCCAGTCGTCGGAAGGCGGTGGGGTCCTGGTCGATCACGGCGACCGTGTGCCCCTGTTGCTCCAGGGTCTGGGCCAGAGCGGAACCCACTCTTCCGCAGCCCATGATGACGATGTGCACGACCGTCCTTCCGATGTCAATGGTTACGACTCAGTCCAAACAGGTTCTCAGACCGCCGCCCAAGCTACACACGCGCGGTCCGTACAGGGGACCCCCGTGCACCATGCCGGCCCCGTCGTGCGGGCCCCCTCCGGGTCGGCGCCCGAAGGGGTTTTGTCATAGAGGCGTGCCGACTCCTCACCTGCGGAATCCGCAGCGCGCCCCCACACGTATTTCACTCGTGAGGCAGATCTCCTCCGGCGGGTGGAGGGGCACCCGAACGACCCCTTACGATCCTCTGTTGTGTCCAAACTGACCGACGTGCCCAAACGGATCCTGATCGGGCGCGCACTGCGCAGCGACCGGCTGGGGGAAACGCTCCTGCCGAAGCGCATCGCACTCCCCGTCTTCGCCTCCGACCCGCTCTCCTCCGTCGCGTACGCGCCCGGAGAAGTTCTGCTGGTCCTCTCCATCGCGGGCGTGTCGGCCTACCACTTCAGCCCCTGGATCGCCGTCGCCGTCGTCGTGCTCATGTTCACGGTGGTCGCCTCCTACCGGCAGAACGTGCACGCGTACCCCAGCGGCGGCGGCGACTACGAGGTGGCCACCACCAACCTCGGCCCCAAGGCCGGCCTCACCGTCGCCAGTGCCCTGCTCGTCGACTACGTCCTCACGGTCGCCGTGTCGATCTCCTCCGGCATCGAGAACCTGGGCTCCGCGATCCCGTTCGTCGTCGAGCACAAGGTGTTCTGCGCGGTCGCCGTGGTCGTGCTGCTCACGCTGATGAACCTGCGCGGCGTCAGGGAGTCCGGCACGCTGTTCGCGATCCCGACCTACGTCTTCGTCGCGGGCGTCTTCATCATGATCGCGTGGGGCGCGTTCCGCGGGCTGGTCCTCGACGACACCATGCGGGCGCCCACGGCCGCGTACCAGATCAGGGCCGAGCACCAGGGCGTAGCGGGCTTCGCGCTCGTCTTCCTCCTCCTGCGCGCCTTCTCCTCCGGCTGCGCCGCCCTCACCGGCGTGGAGGCGATCTCCAACGGCGTCCCGGCCTTCCGCAAGCCCAAGTCGAAGAACGCGGCGACCACGCTCGCGATGATGGGCCTGCTCGCCGTCACCATGTTCTGCGGCATCATCGTCCTGGCCATGACGACCAAGGTCCGCATGGCCGAGAACCCGGCCACCGACCTGCTCCGGGGCGGTAACCCGCTCGGCTCCGGATACGTCCAGAACCCGGTGATCTCGCAGGTCGCCGAGGCCGTCTTCGGCAAGGGCAGCTTCCTGTTCATCGTGCTGGCCGCCGCCACCGCACTGGTGCTGTTCCTCGCCGCGAACACCGCCTACAACGGGTTCCCGCTGCTCGGCTCGATCCTCGCCCAGGACCGCTACCTGCCGCGCCAGCTCCACACCCGCGGCGACCGCCTCGCCTTCTCGAACGGCATCGTGCTGCTCGCCGGAGCGGCGACATTGCTGATCTTCATCTACGGCGCCGACTCGACCCGGCTGATCCAGCTCTACATCGTGGGCGTGTTCGTGTCCTTCACGCTCAGCCAGACCGGCATGGTCAAGCACTGGAACCGCCACCTGGCCGTGGAGAAGGACCAGCTCAAGCGCCGCCACATGATCCGCTCGCGCGCCATCAACGCCTTCGGCGCCTTCTTCACCGGCCTGGTGCTGGTCGTCGTGCTGGTCACGAAGTTCACGCACGGCGCCTGGGTCGCCCTGCTCGGCATGTGCATCTTCTACGCGACGATGACCGCGATCCGCCGCCACTACGACGGCGTGGCCGAGGAGCTCGCCGCGCCCGAGGGCCCCAGCGACGACAGCGTGCGCCCCTCCCGGGTCCACTCGGTGGTCCTGATCTCCAAGATCCACCGTCCCACGCTGCGTGCCCTCGCCTACGCCAAACTGCTGCGCTCCGACAGCCTGGAGGCACTCAGCGTCAACGTCGACCCGGCCGAGACGAAGGCGCTGAGGGAGGAGTGGGAGCGGCGCGGCATCGACGTACCGCTGAAGATCCTCGACTCGCCGTACCGGGAGATCACCCGTCCCGTGATCGAGTACGTCAAGGGGCTGCGCCGCGAGTCCCCGCGCGACGCCGTCTCCGTGATCATCCCCGAGTACGTGGTGGGCCACTGGTACGAGCATCTGCTGCACAACCAGAGCGCGCTGCGGCTCAAGGGCCGGCTGCTGTTCACGCCGGGCGTCATGGTGACCTCGGTGCCGTACCAGCTGGCGTCCTCGGAGGCGGCCAGGCTGCGGGCCCGCAAGCGGCAGGAGTGGAACGCGCCGGGCGCGGTGCGGCGCGGACCGGCGCACGAGCGGACGCGGGAGTCGTCGGCCTCCCAGTCACCGCAGAGCTGAGGCCCGCCCCGGACCATGGTGAACGGCCGGACGGCACCCACGTAGACTGGTGGGCTGTTGTCCGGCCGAGCCGTTGACGCGCCGTCGTCGTGTTCGCGCCCGTTTCCCGCATCTGGATCTGGAGTCGCCCCCATGCAGGCAGAACCGAAGAAGTCGCTGGTGGGGGAGGAGTACGAGGTCGAGATCGGCCCCGTCGCCCACGGCGGCCACTGCATCGCCCGTACGGACGCCGGTCAGGTCCTCTTCGTCCGGCACGCACTGCCCGGCGAGCGGGTCGTGGCCCGGGTGACCGAGGGCGAGGAAGGAGCCCGTTTCCTGCGCGCGGACGCCGTACGCGTGCTGGAGGCCTCGAAGGACCGCGTGGAGGCGCCCTGCCCCTACGCCGGCCCCGGCCGCTGCGGCGGCTGCGACTGGCAGCATGCCAAGCCGGGCGCACAGCGCCGGCTGAAGGCCGAGGTGATCGCCGAGCAACTGCGCCGGCTCGCGGGTCTCACGCCCGAGGAGGCGGGCTGGGACGGCACGGTGGTGCCGGCGGAGGGCGACAAGCTGCCGGCCGGCGAGGTGCCGCAGTGGCGTACCCGGATGCAGTACGCGGTGGACGGGTCCGGCAGGGCGGGCCTGCGCCGGCACCGCTCGCACGAGGTGGAGCCGATCGACCACTGCCTGATCGCCGCCGAGGGCGTCAGCGAACTGGGTATCGAGAAGCGGGACTGGACGGGGATGGACTCCGTCGAGGCGATCGCGGCGACGGGCTCCCAGGACCGCCAGGTCGTCCTGACCCCGAAGCCGGGCGCGCGCCTGCCGCTGGTGGAACTGGACAAGCCGGTCTCCGTCGTGCGGGTCGACGAGAAGACGGGCGGCATCCACCGCGTCCACGGCCGCCCCTTCGTCCGTGAACGCGCCGACGGCCGTACGCACCGTGTCGGAGCCGGCGGCTTCTGGCAGGTCCACCCGAAGGCGGCGGACACCCTGGTCACGGCGGTGATGCAGGGCCTGCTGCCGCGCAAGGGCGACATGGCGCTCGACCTGTACTGCGGCGTCGGCCTCTTCGCGGGCGCGCTGGCCGACCGGATCGGCGAGAAGGGCGCGGTGCTCGGCATCGAGTCGAGCAGGCGCGCGGTGGAGGACGCCCGGCACAACCTCGCCGACTTCCCGCGCGTCCGCGTCGAACAGGGCAAGGTCGAATCGGTCCTGCCGCGCACGGGCATCACGGAGGTCGACCTGATCGTCCTCGACCCGCCACGGGCAGGCGCGGGCCGCAGGACGGTCGCCCACCTCTCCTCGCTGGGCGCACGCAGGATCGCCTACGTCGCCTGCGACCCGGCCGCCCTGGCACGGGACCTGGCGTACTTCCGGGAGGGCGGGTACGGGGTGCGGACGCTGCGGGCGTTCGATCTGTTTCCTATGACGCATCATGTGGAGTGCGTGGCGATTCTTGAGCCCGCAGCAAAAGGCGTCTGATCTGCTGTTTTTCTGATTTTCCAGGTTGCGGGCGGGTCGTGTCGGCATGTTTCCGTGGGTCCACCGCGTGAAGCATGATGCAGGCTCCCGCCACGTGTCTCACCTGCGGCTTCGCAGCGGGGCGCGGGTCGAGAGCGCTCTGCCTCAACTTCGTGAGGGGCGGTTCGGGAAATGTCTTGACGCTCGTTTGACGCTGATTCTGACGGAGTGTGATGCGGTCGTCCTGGGTCAGATAGCGCGGGTCAATCGGCTTGTCGGGCCCAACCAATCGAGCAGCGCGCCGGGGCTGTTCTTTGGGCTCGGGCCGTACGGCGACAGGTCTCGGGTTGACGTGTGCTGATTGCGCTGGGCTCGTTACCGTGTGTCGTAGGGAGTGCCGAGGTATGCGGGGGCAGGGATGAGCACGGGGGGATGCGGTGCGTCGAACGACCGCGGTGGAGCGCGGGATTGCGTCCGCCGATGCGCTCTTCTCCCTGGAGGGCATCCCAGAAGGAGCCGTCGTACCGGAGCCGGAGGGCTTGGCGGCGACCGAGGCAGCGGTCGAGCGACTCGGTAGCCGGTTCGCCGGACTGGACGGTCAAGTACGGCACGCGCAGGGACATACCCGAGATCACGCAGGGAATCTGTCCAGCGACCGTCTCCGGGGACTCTCGGAGATCGTGCAGAACGCCGAGGACCTCGACGCCACGGACGTACGCCTTCTGACTAGGGAACGGGAACTCCTCGTCGCCCACAACGGCAGTCCCGTACGGCTGCCGGACGTTCTGGCCCTGGCTATGCCCTGGCCAAGCAAGGCAGAGCAGGCGGATTCCACCGGCAGGTTCGGGATCGGCCTGATGGACCCTGCAGTCCCTTTGCCCCGCATCTGGAGGTTCACCGCGGGCATTACCGGTTCCGTGTCGGGGATCCTGACCTCTCCACAGCCGAGCCGTTCCCGGTGCCCGACGGGTTCGCGGGCGACACCTGGACGGTTCTACGGGTTCCTCTGGAGCCGGGCGTGCTCGGTGCGGACGAGGTGGACGCGTGGCTTGCCGAGTGGGGGCACAGCGCGCTGTGAGCGGCCGTGGTGGCCGAGGGCCGGGGGCCGGGTGAAGACAGCGAAGTAGAGTGATCGGCGCTCTGGTCCAGCCGCATCCAGCCGCACAGTGAGGTCCCCATGGAGCCCCAGGAAGCACCCTCGGCGGAGTACGCCGAGGTTCACGTCGTCGCCGCGTCACCCGAGGTCGCCCGACGGGTAGCGGAGGTTCTCCGGCGTTGCTTCGCCGCCACCGAACAGCGCAGCTATCCGGCGAGCCCCGAGGGCGGAACCCGTCTCGAACTCACCGTGGACACCACCCGCACGGCGGAACCAGCCCGCTCGTGGCTCGAGTCCAGCCGGTGGACCGGACACGCCGACCGGGAGCCGGGGCGGGACTGATTTCGGGCCGGCCCTGTCAGGACGGCCGGCCTCCTGGCTACTGCAGGCGCTGGCCGTGGTGGTGCGGCGACCCCGGCGGCGGCGCAGTCCGCGTGCCCCTTCAGAGCGCGTGAAGCAGTTGGCCGAACGATCCGGCTCATCGCTTGGGACGGGTCCGTCCTGGCCATGACGGGGCAGAGGCGTCGGCGAGGTCGGCGCCCGTGTCGGCGTCCCGCCCGACCCTGTCGATGTCGTGCCAGTCCAGGCACATAACGGTCGCGTCGCCCTCCAGGTGTCCCTCGTTGGCGTCGACGACCGCCGCGATGAGGGCGCGGGCGGCTTCGCGGGGATGCGGCGCACGGGTACGGGTGATCAGCTCCTGCAGGTCAACAGCAGTAGGGCACGGCGAGGATTGCCTTGTCGACCAGACACATCGGGCCGAAGACGTGGCGCGGGTATACCAATATCTGTACTCGCGACCTGAGATTTCAACGGAACAGGCAGACAGATTCTTTGCAGCAATAAGCAGAGTGGGATTCTTTACCGCACACCGGCCACTGCGGTGTGCTACTGTCGATCTCAGTTGCAGTTGTGGTTCCCGAAACTTCAAGTGCCTCCGGGCCGGCTCCTGTGCCGCTGGAAGCGCTTTTGTATATCCGGTTCTTTTTCCGGGCGGGGTGATCATCGCGGCGACTCGGTGTCCGTGCAGTGCGGGCGCCGATGCACTGCCCCAAAGGAGAAATGACATGGCTGCTGGTACCGTGAAGTGGTTCAACGCGGAAAAGGGCTTCGGCTTCATCGAGCAGGACGGCGGCGGCGCTGACGTGTTCGCCCACTACTCGAACATTGCCGCCCAGGGCTTCCGCGAGCTGCTCGAGGGCCAGAAGGTGAGCTTCGACATCGCGCAGGGCCAGAAGGGCCCGACGGCCGAGAACATCGTTCTCGCCTGACGCTCACGCGCACTTTGTAGCTGGGGCCCGCATCCTTCGGGGTGCGGGCCCCAGCTGCTCGTTCCCGCAGTGGTTGCACCTGTGGACGACAACCAGGAAACCCGTGGGCTCACCGCATACGAAGCATCCTTCAGGGGTACACGCAACCCTTCATAGCTTCATCGCGGTCGACGCCCGAACATTGCGTCCACTTCGCGTCACTCATTTTAGCGCCTGTGCTCACACGGATTTTCCGTCGGCCAGATTCGCTTTCGCGTTCCACCGGCCCATTCTTGCAATTCTCCGTGCTGCTCGTTGCTGCGGGAATTCCTTGATATGTGCCGCCTCAAGGAAGGTTCCGCATGAACCGCACACGCACGAACGACCGCTTCGCCCGCACCCGTAACGGCAGTATCGACTCCGGCAGGGGCGGCAGCCGATTCGGTTCGTCGGCCACGAGCCGCTCCGGCGGGCCGAGCCGTTCCGGTGGTTACAGCCGTCGGCCCGCCGCCGCCCAGGGGGAGTTCGCGCTGCCCAAAACGATCACTCCCGCGCTTTCCGCCGTGGAGAGCTTCGCCGATCTGGACATGCCCAGGGCGCTGCTGGCCGCTCTCGGTTCGCAAGGCGTGACCGTGCCGTTCCCGATCCAGGCGGCGACCCTGCCGAACTCCCTCGCCGGCCGGGACGTCCTCGGCCGTGGCCGCACCGGCTCCGGCAAGACCCTCGCCTTCGGGCTGGCGCTGCTGGCCCGTACGGCCGGGCAGCGCGCCGAGGCCGGACAGCCGCTGGGGCTGATTCTCGTACCCACGCGTGAGCTGGCGCAGCAGGTCACCGACGCGCTTGCCCCGTACGCCCGCTCCGTCAAGCTGCGGCTGGCCACGGTGGTGGGCGGGATGTCGATCGGTAGGCAGGCGAGCGCGCTGCGCGGTGGCGCCGAGGTCGTCGTCGCCACGCCGGGGCGCCTCAAGGACCTCATCGACCGCGGCGAGTGCCGGCTGAACCAGGTTGCCGTCACCGTTCTCGACGAGGCCGACCAGATGGCCGACATGGGCTTCATGCCGCAGGTCACCGCGCTGCTCGACCAGGTCCGGCCCGAGGGCCAGCGCATGCTGTTCTCCGCCACTCTCGACCGCAACGTCGACCTGCTCGTGCGCCGCTACCTCACCGATCCCGTCGTGCACTCCGTCGACCCCTCGGCCGGCGCGGTCACGACGATGGAGCACCACGTGCTGCACGTCCACGGTGCCGACAAGCACACGACCACCACCGAGATCGCCGCACGCGACGGCCGCGTGATCATGTTCCTCGACACCAAGCACGCCGTCGACGGCCTCACCGAGCACCTCCTGAAAAGCGGAGTACGGGCCGCCGCCCTGCACGGCGGGAAGTCGCAGCCGCAGCGCACCCGCACGCTGGCACAGTTCAAGACCGGACACGTCAACGTACTGGTGGCGACCAATGTCGCGGCGCGCGGCATCCACGTCGACAACCTCGACCTCGTCGTCAACGTCGACCCGCCGACCGACCACAAGGACTACCTCCACCGCGGCGGCCGTACCGCCCGCGCAGGAGAGTCCGGCAGTGTCGTCACCCTGGTCACCCCCAACCAGCGCCGCGGCATGACACGCCTCATGGCAGCGGCCGGCATCGTCCCGCAGACCACCCAGGTCCGCGTCGGCGAAGAGGCCCTGCACCGCATCACCGGCGCCCAGGCCCCCTCCGGCATCCCGGTCGTCATCACCGCACCGGTGGTCGAACGCCCCAAGAAGCGCGGCGCCACCTCACGCGGCCGACGCCGCCCCGTCTCGGCGGCCCGCCGCGCGCCCGTACGGCAGTCCACCGCCGGTGCGGCGGCATAGAACCTTCGTGTCAGGAAGCCCGCCCAACTCCGCAGGAGGCACCCTTTGACGCTGGACCAGACGCAGTTCCGCCAGGCGAGCGCCCACCCCGCGCACGGCACGGAGGCCGACACCATGGACGCGGCCGGACCGCAGGTCTGGGAGGACATGACCGTGGAGGTGGCACTGTCCGTGATGGCCGCCGCCCGTACAGGTCATCTGGTCGTCTGCGACGAGGACGGTCTGTGCACCGGCCTGGTCACCCGGGCCCGGCTCACGGCCGTTCGTGACGGCTCCGGATACACGGACCGCATCCGCCTGCGTGACATCGCCGACGCCATCGGGCCCTTCGTCTCACCGCTGACCACGAGGGCCGAAGCCGAACGTGCGATGCACCGCCGCCGGCTCGGGGCCCCGCCCGTGGTCGACGAACACGGCAACGCTCTGGGCGTCCTCGCCCTCTCCCGCTGAACCGCCCTCACCCCACCCGGCCCCGTCTTCTCGTCTCCCTGGAGGCATCATGCGCTGTGTCATCGCCCGCTTCCCGTTCGACCTGACCAAGAGCGGCGTGGTGGAATCGATGAAGGGCGTCACACCCGAGCCGGTCACCGGTGAGTTCGTCATCATCGGACGACGCCACTACCCCGCCAAGCAGGTCGGCCAGGTCATCACCCGCCAGGACCGCCGCGATTTCAGCACCGGCGAAGTCCTCAGGGCCATGACCCAACTCGGCTTCACCTGCCGCACCCGCCCTACCGCCGCATCTGCGCCCATGGCCGGCCCGTACGAGCCGGCGTCCGCAACGCTCGGCGCTCCCCCTGTCCGCCTGACGTACGGACAGGTGTGAGCCGAACCGAGCAGTGAGGCCCGACCGGCGTGTGCCGGTCGGGCCTCACTGTGTGCCGTGTCTCGGTGGGTCAGTGGCCGGAGTAGCTGAAGTCGCCCACGGTCCAGGCACTGACGTCCTCGATCGCAACGCGGTACATCCCGCCTGTCTCCGGGATCCCCACCGTACCCTGCAGGATCCGGGCGACGTGGAAATGCAGATGCGTGGGCGGCCCGTCCTTCTTGGCGGGGGTGTCGAAGACGGCGGAGAATTCGCCCAGGTCGGCGGAGTCCGTCAGCACCTCAGACACCCTCTGCCTCCACATGGCTTCTGGAGCCAGCCGACCGGTGATGACAGCACCACTGGTGACCACGGTCAGGGACATCTGATTGCTCTGCCCGGACTCCACAAGGGCGGCTATCGCAACGAGCAACTCGTCAGGCTTCGGCATGGGATCGGATTCTATGCACCGGCCCGCCCGGGCGGCCTGGACGGTGGCGCAACCGGGCGAGACGGGCGCATACGGCTCCCCTGGTGCCGCAATACAGGTCAGGGGGTGCGCATGTGCGGCGGCTGCGAGCCAGGGGCGTGCCTCGAGGCATTGGTCGGCTGCCGCAGGTCTTCGATGGACGCTTGCGCGGTATCGCGTGCGTCGGCAACGGCCGCGTGGAACGGGGCAGCTGTGGCGTTGACGGACATCGTGTTCATCAGGGTCACCCTCGTCTGCGGATCGTTCATGCCCGGCCCTTGCCCACCCGACCCTGTGCCCCGCCCGCCAACTCACCGGAGCCACCGTGCTCGCCGGAGGGGGCTGAGAATCGCGGTCGACGCGCCGCGCCGGTCGGCGGCGCCACGGGAAGCTCCGCGGGCGGCTCTGGGTCTCATCCGTGCGTCGGACCTGCACTGCGGACGGCCCCCAGCATTCGCAGATCGGCTCAGCGGGAGACCTCATCGTCGAGCTGCAGCAAATCTATGCTCGCTGGAGTAGACATTCGATGTCTTCATGATTATGGTTTCTCTCGTAGTCGAGATCGAGCAGGGCCCGTCAGACACGAACTGCCGGGCAGCAGTCCACGTATGACGGTGCGGTGGTGGAGTTTCGAAGCCAGGTTGTTGTACGACGGCGACGGGACTGACGACCGGACCGGGTGGCCTGAAGTGACGAGGGGCCGCCGTGAGCAGGACCGCGGTTGACGCGGTTGCAGTACCAGCAGTACGCAGTCCCTGTTTGCAAGTGATTGGTTCCGAGGGAAGAACGGAGGAGTCGAGCACCATCAGGATCGCCCGGGCGGAAGACGCGAGCCCGGGTACCGCAGGACATCGATAGGTAGGTGGTCTCCGGTCACGCATCCGCGATCCCCGCACCCCCGTCGGAGTATCAGGCGGCTGGGCGGAAACAGAAGGCCGGCGCAGCACTAGGGCCGGCAGATGGTGTTGCAGTTCCTTCGGGGCCTTGGTGCCAAACGGCACCAAGGCCCCTCCACGCGTTCCAGAGAGGTGAGATGACAGCAGACGAGTCGCTAAGCCGTCTCGACGACGACGACTACCCCGCCTACACGATGGGCCGGGCCGCCGAGTTGCTCGGTACCACTCCCGGCTTTCTCCGCGCCATCGGCGAAGCGCGACTGATCACACCACTGCGCTCCGAGGGCGGTCACCGCCGCTACTCCCGCTACCAACTGCGCATCGCGGCCCGCGCGCGTGAGCTCGTCGACCAGGGCACCCCGATCGAGGCCGCATGCCGGATCATCATCCTCGAAGACCAGCTCGAAGAAGCCCAGCGCATCAACGCCGAATACCGCCGCACCGGCGGATCGTCCAGTCCGTCGGCCGCAGCCTGAGGTGAGCGGGCCCGCCGGTATCGGCGGGCTATCACACCCGCGCGTGGCCGGGCTGCGGCGCGCAGAGATGATCCTCGTGTCCGAACGGCTCCACCGGCATTTCGCTCACCTCCGGCCCCGGTCGCGGCGCCGCCACAACGGGTGAGGCGGCTGGCACGCTCCCTACCCGGGCGCCGCCTCCCCTCCAGGCATCCCCCCACACGGCCCCAGTCGTTGATCGAGCCGCGAGTGCGGCGAGAGCACCGTGCCGCAGTAGTGAATGCGCCTGCTGTTGTGGTCAGTAGACGGCGAGGGAGATGGCGATGTAGTGCGCGGTGAAGGCCGCCACGGTCAAGGCGTGGAACACCTCGTGGAAGCCGAACCAGCGGGGCGAGGGGTCGGGTCGTTGGACGGCGTAGACCACCGCGCCCGCGCTGTAGAGGAGACCGCCGGTCAGCGTCAGGGTGACCACGGCCGCACCGCCGGTGTGCAGGAAGTCGGGCAGGTAACGCACCGGTGCCCACCCCAGGGCCAGGTAGCAGGGGGTGTACAGCCAGCGGGGAGCGTTGACCCACACCACGCGGAAGGCGATACCGGTCAGCGCGCCCGTCCATACGACCCACAGCAGCAGGTTTCGCCGGTCAGGAGGGAGGAGGAGCACGGCCAGAGGGGTGCAGGTTCCGGCGGTGATCAGGAAGATGTTGGCGTGATCGAGGCGACGCAGGACGGCCTCGCCCATCGGCCCCCAGGTACCCAGGTGGTAGACGGCGCTCGTCCCGAACAGCAGCCAGGCGGTGACGGAGTATACGGTGCAGGCCAGGGCCGCCTGCTGGGTCCGAGCCAGGCAGACGAGGACGATGCCGGCGCTCACCGAGGCAGGGACCATCGCGGCATGGAGCCAGCCACGCAGCTTCGGCTTGACCGGCTCGACCAGGTCGGCCGCCCACTCGACCAGGTCGGCAACCGGGTGAAACTCCTCCCCGGCATTGCCATGATGTGATCCGCCGGGGAGACCGGCTACGGCGTCCCCAGACACAACTTCCCGTCCTGTCCCGTTCTTCTGGGCATCATCGGCAACCATCCGATCATGCTAAGAGCCTGCCCGTGACAGCGTCCGTCGAGGTCGGTCTCGCCACCAACTGGG
This sequence comes from Streptomyces sp. NPDC051104, assembly GCF_040682835.1. Lineage (NCBI taxonomy): Bacteria > Bacillati > Actinomycetota > Actinomycetes > Kitasatosporales > Streptomycetaceae > Streptomyces > Streptomyces sp. NPDC051104. The sequence goes on from NZ_JBFBBS010000022.1 coordinate 117,747, forward strand.
CCTGCGGAAGCCGTGTAAGCCGCCTAGCCATGGGAAGGACCAGGGTTCCCGAGCGCGCATCTCCGCCCACCTACGCCCAAGGACCGCCGATGCTTCCCGAGTTCCCCTCCCACGCATCCGCCCCCCTCGCAGATCAGCTGGAACAAAGATTGGGGCTGCCCCCACAGTTCGAAACCGGCCGTTTCGACATGGAGCGTGTCGCCGGCATCGCCGTCCTCGCGGCGGCCCACTCCGATGGCTACGTGGCCACCGCGCACCTCCTCGGACTGCTGGCCGCGCTCCCCGCCCCCACCGACACAGGAGAACGCTTCTGGTCGAACCTGTGGAGATCCTCGGGCACCGCCTACCTGCTGCCGACCAATATCAAGGACCTGGTGCTGCGTTCGCTGGCCGGAGAAGGAACCGGTCTGGCCGGACAGATCCTCTCGGCCGTCGACGAGATGACGCCTCCCCAGCGCGTTGCGGCCGCAGAGGTGATCGGCCAGGCGCTCGCCGAGTCCGACCACCTCCCTGACCTCAAGACACAGGTCATCGGCGAACTTTGGCTCCGGGACCTGGAACTCACCGCCTGGCGCGTCCTTCACGCGGACCACAAGTCGCCCGATGCGTCCGGACGTAACGCCTTCATCGAAGCATGGACGAGTGTCTGATCCCGGCCGAGCGGCACACACAAGCATCCGAATAATTCCTCGGGACGTTCGAGCAGTGACCTGTGATCGAACGAATCCGGGCATGACTCGGACGGTGGTGGTGGGAGGCGACGGTCAGTTGGTCCTTGCCGAGAGGACGGGTTCGTAATGGCACGGCTGCGGCCCCTGGGCGCATGGGCTCGCCGCACTGTCCTGCTTCCTGAGCACCGACGGTGACGCTGTGGTGACCTGCGACCTGCGGGGCAACGGCTCGACAGCCGCCCTCGCGGGGCCGTCTCGATACCGCCGGTACCTCGGTCTCGCCGTAGCCGACGAGACTCACACGCCCGGCTGCCTGGTCACCGCGGCCTTCGACGTCATGGAGCCGAGTGGCAGCGCGTCTTCACGGACGCCGTGATCGCCGCCCAGCCGAGGGACGGCGGGCACCCGGGGCAAGATCGGGCGCACTTCCGGCACAGCGCCGACGGCACTCGGGCACTGCTGTACACCGAGTGGACCAGCGCCGAGGCGCACCGGGAGGCCGCGGAGGCCGGCCACCACGACAAGAGGCAGGAGATCCCCGCCAGCACCACCGGGCTCACGGCTGACCCACCGAAGGCGGTACCGCCTTGCCCCTCCCTGTCCGGCCGCCGGCGTCATCCGATAGTCCCGGAGCAGCCGCTGCCGGTGCCCCGGCCCTGTCGGGAGAAGAGATCACACAGGCAACGGATCATGCCGTCCCGCTCCACGGGTAACGTCAGGGTATGAGTCATCCGCACCCCGAGCTGAAAGCCGCCCCGCCGCTGCCCGAGGGAGGGCTGAGGGTCGTCGCGTTGGGCGGTCTGGGTGAGATCGGCCGGAACATGACCGTCTTCGAGCACGCGGGCAAGCTGCTCATCGTCGACTGCGGTGTGCTGTTCCCCGAGGAG
>NZ_JBFBBS010000023.1:0-112204 GCF_040682835.1 Streptomyces sp. NPDC051104
TCGCGACCATGGAGAACAGCACCCGCTCGGTCGCCGACATGTCCCGGCACCGGCCCCGCTTGGGCTGCCCGACCTGCCCGACGATCCTGTCGATCTTCAACCGCCGCCACAGATGATCGAGGACATAGGTGCCGGATGCGTTCGCCGAGGTCGCCGACCTGCTGCCCGGGGTGAAGGTACTGGCCACGACGCTCCGCGGCGTGCCTTCGGCAGGCGTGAACGACTGGTCCTCGGCGGCCTGGTCACCGGCGACCGGCTTCGTCGCGGGCCCCGACATGCCCGGCCCGCACGTCCTGGACCGCATCGGCTCCGGCGACGCCTTCGCGGCCGGGCTGATCTACGGGATTCCGACGTCGGCCACCGGGCCTGGGGACGAGCTCGCGACCGTTTCCGGGGCGGATCTCGGCCGGCGGAGCGGCGAGGCGCCGTGGCACGGCCCGCTCGGCCGGGCCGGGTCGGAGCACGCATGGCTCGGGCGTCCCGCCTCCGAGCCGCTCGCGGGTGCCGAGCCGACCAGTGCCCCACTCACCGTCGCCCGTCTGAAGCGGGCCCTCGCCTACGGCACGGCGCACGGCGCACTGGCCATGACCACGCCCGGCGACGTCTCCATGGCCTCCCTCGCCGAGGTCGAAGCGCTCGTGGCGGGCGGCTCGGCCGTCGTCAGGCGCTGAACGGCGCCCCTTTCCCACCCGTAGGACCCGTCCCGCCCAAAGGACCCGAGGAGCACGTCTTGCGAACCCGGAAGATCACGAACACCACCGTCGACGTCACCGAGCTGGGCTTCGGAGCCTCCGTCATCGGCAACCTCTACCGTGTCACTTCTGCCCAGGACGCGGCGGCCGCGATCGAGGCGGCCTGGGACAGCGGCATCCGGTACTTCGACAGCGCGCCCCACTACGGGCTCGGCCTCTCGGAGCAGCGCCTGGGGGCCGCCCTGCGCGATCGTCCCCGCGAGCAGTACGTCGTCTCCTCCAAGGTGGGCCGGCTGCTCGTGCCCAACGAGCAGCCGCGGGGGTCGACAGCGAGGGATTCGTCGTCCGGGACGACCTGCGCCGCCAATGGGACTTCAGCCGGGACGGCGTGCTCCGCTCCATCGACGCCACCCTGGAGCGTACGGGTCTGGACCGCCTCGACATCGTCTACGTGCACGACCCCGACGACCACTGGCGGCAGGCCGCCGAGGAGGCCCTGCCCACCCTCGCGGATCTGCGCGACCAGGGGGTGATCGGCGCGATCGGCGCCGGCATGAACCAGTCGACCATGCTCGCCCGCTTCCTGCGGGAGACCGCCGCAGACGTGGTGATGCTGGCCGGACGCTACACGCTCCTCGACCAGACGGCGCTGGACGACGTGCTGCCCGCCACACGGGAGCACGGCAAGAGCGTGGTCGCCGTCGGCGTGTTCAACTCGGGTCTGCTCTCCCGGGACCGACCGACGCCGGGTATGAAGTACGACTACAGGGTCGCCCCGCCGGACCTCATCGCCCGTGCCCTGGCCATCGCCGAGGTCTGCGAACGCCACGGCACCACCCTGCCCGCCGCCGCGATCGCTTTTCCCTTCAGCCATCCCAGTATCGTCAATGTCACCGCAACGTGGAATTCCACCGTCAGCACGTGCCGAAAGCTCTCTGGGAGGACCTTCGCACCCAGGGTCTGATCAGGCCGGACGTACCCACGCGGAACAGCGCGGAGAACACTCCGGGGCAGACGGAAGGGGTGGCGCGCGATGTCTCTGACGGACAAGGCCATTGAGCAGATCCGTGAGCTCATCCGCACCGGGGCGCTGCCACCGGGCTCGAAGCTGCCGCCGGAGCCGGAGCTGGCAGCGCAGCTCGGTCTGTCCCGCAACCTGGCCCGCGAGGCGGTCAAAGCACTCGCCGTCGCCCGCGTGCTCGAAGTCCGACGGGGCGACGGCACCTATGTGACCAGCCTCCAGCCGAGCCTGCTGCTCGAGGGCCTCGGCGGCGCGGTGGAGCTGCTGCAGAGCGACTCGGCGGCGTTGCTGGATCTGATGGAGGGTCGTCGGCTCCTCGAACCGGTCGCCACCGCTCTCGCCGCCACCCGGATCTCCGACGACCAGCTGGCAGAGGTGAAGCAGCACCTGGACGCCATGCGAGGGGCGCGCGACGACGTCGAACATCTGAACGCGCACGACGCGGCGTTCCACCGCGCCGTGGTCTCGGCGACGGGCAACGAAACGCTGCTCACCCTGCTGGAGGGCATTTCGGGTCGTACGCTGCGCGCCCGCATCTGGCGCGGCCTGGTCGACGACCAGGCCGGGGGGAGAACCCTCGCGGAACACGAGGCGATCTTCGATGCCCTGTGCACCCGTGACGCCGCCCTCAGCCAGGCCGCCGCACTGATGCACGTGAGTCACACCGAGCAGTGGCTGCGAGAACGTCTCAGGAGCGCGGCCCTCCTGCAGGATGTCACTCCGGCGACCGGGAAACGAAGCTGACCCCAGTCCCCATCCACTCGCGCCGCGGCGGGGCACGGGTTGGGCCGGGACACCCGTCGGTTCCGGCGGATCGTAGGCTCGGTGAGGCTGTGCCGAATCCGTGGGGAGCCGGCGTGCATGTGAACGGGGCATCCGCAGCGGATCACGCCGGCCCGAGCCGTACCCACAGCGTCTGCGGCGCCGGGACCCATGATGATCGAGAACCGGATCCCGATGACGCTCAGCACGGCGGTCCATACGACCGTCCACCACGTGCGCCCGCGAGACGTGGACGACGATGTGCCGCAGGGCGGTCGCCTCGCACTACGTCTTCCTGACCGACCGTCTCCTGGGGCCGCTGACCCCGTGCACGCCCGGATCGGCTACGGACCCGCCGCCGAGACCACGGCGAGCGGGCTGCTGACCTCGGCCGACGGGGTGCCGGTGCGGGTGTCCGGGCAGGTGGCCGCCGGACCGGAGAGTTACGAGTGGACGCTGTACGGCTCCCGGGCCTCCTACCGCATCACCGAGTGGGGGCGACTGTGGAAACGCGATGAATCCGGCTGGCGGGAGGTCACACCGGCCGGGCCGCGGGGCGATGAGCGGACTCGGCCGACCGAGTTCGCCAGGGCGCTGCGGGGTGAGCCGACGCTGCTTGCCGACTTCTCCGCGGGGCTGCGGGTGCAGCGGGTCGTCGAGGGCTTAAAAGGGGCCGACGGGTGATCTCACCTGCTCTGCTCACTCCACGGAGCGTGCGTGGATCAGAAAAGGCTGGCGTCAGTGGGGCACGGGGGTGAGGCTAGAGGCGAGTAAAGAAAGGCACTGACGTGCCGTTCATCATCGCCAGTCCCGCCCGCGCCTGTCCGTCTGACCATACGGCCACGATGATCAGCCTCGCCGAGGGCTGGAAAGGCGGAACAGATCTCCGGCTCGCTGACCTACCGACCAGCAGAGAAGGCCACCGGCGAGCGCACCGTCACCCCGCTGCGTCCGCGTGCGCCTCCTGTTCCCCGGCCGGTAAGCAAAGAGCGAGCGAGGGGCTGGAGGTAGCCGTGGCAGTCCTCGCATTTCTTCTCTTTGTCACCGCGACGATCTTGGTCTTGGTCGGCGCCCTCGTACTCTTCCTCGGCGCCCTCCTGGCCCTGGTCGCCGTACTCCTGGCCGCCATCGGCGGATTCCTGATCTTCCTGGGCATGGCCATGCTCGCAGGAGGGGCCCTCTTCCTGATCCGAAGAGCGCTGAGGCGGATGCTCAGGCGCGACAAGGCGCATTAGGAGACGTGGTTGCTCGGGCAGGTGCTCGGCGAGCGGCCAGTCCACCTTGATGCCGGGTGGGGGATCAGCGCTGCAGTCCTCCCGGCAGGCGCTGACCCCCGGCGACGTGCTGCAGCGCCTGGACGACCTGTCCTACAGCACCGTGGTCACGGTGCTGTCCCGGATGTTCGACAAGGGCCTGCTGACCCGCACCAGCAGGGCCGCGCGTACGCCTGCACGCCCGTCGACGACATGCGTGGGCTCGCAGCGCGGCGCATGCGGCAGGTCCTGGAGTCCGATCCGGACCGCGAGGCAGTACTCACGCGGTTCGTCGAAGACCTCCCCGCCGGAGACGAGCAGCTACTGCGGCAGCTCCTGGGCAACCTCCCGGATACTGTGCGCCTTCGCCGCCGCCCACGACCTGCACCTGTCCTCAAAATCGCCGGGGCCGGCTGACCCGCCCGCCTACCTCCCGCCGGGCCTGAGCCCAGGAGGACCCAGGTGGCCGCTTCCCCCCTCGCAGCCTGCGCTGCCGTGCGGTGTCCTGCCCCGACCGAGTGCGGGCGATCAGGGGGCTGTCGCCGGACCGGTCCCAACGGGCCGGGTCGCCGGGACCCGGCTCGTGCAGCGCATGGCCGCAGACGCCGCACTGCCCCAACTCGGTCCGGAGGGAGACGCCGGTGTTCTCCTCCTGCGTCCAGCCGGTGATGTCCTGGTGGCCGCCGGCGCGACACCAAGCGGGAGTCCGGCTGCCATCGGAGTCATGATCAGGCAGCTGATCCGCCCCGAGGCAAGGGTGTTGCCGGCGTGTGATCTGGCCGCCTGGTCACACGACGCGGCCAGCCATGTCACCGACCTGGTCATCGGCGAGAGCGATGACTGCCTTGACGCGCTTGCCCACCGGCTCACGATGCACTTCGAAGTCCTGGCAGACGGCCGTGACGATCTCCAAGCCGTGTTGCCCCACACGCTGCGGATCTGCTGGCCGGACCACGGGCATCCTCGGCTCGGTGTCCCACACGGTGATCTCGACGACGTCCTCGTCCAGTTCGAACGTCAGCAGGGCAGGGCCCGGAGCGTACTTGCGGGCGTTGGTCACCAGCTCGCTCACCACCAGCTGCGTCATGCCCACAGCACGGTCGGACACCGGCAATCTGTGCTGGGTCCGCAGATGCGTCAGAAAGGCCCGGGCAAGATGCCGGGCCTGGGCTATCTCCTCGCTGCCCTCGAATGCGGCAGACACCGCTGTCCGCCCTCCGGGCAGCACCTGGCCGTCACTCATTGCAGCCTGCTTCATAAGCCGCCTCGTACCCAAGCGCTCTGTCTGACGCCAAACGATTACCCCGAAAACGCCCTTGTAGGCCTGACCGGCGAATGATCCAGGTTACTCAGGGTAGCGGCCGCGGGCAGCCGCTACGGCTGGTTCCGAGCCGACTGCTTGAGGTCGGCGACGCGTCCGTGTCTGCGGTTTTCCTGGTAGTGATGGCCGACCCAGGCATGGAGGGGTCGCTGTATGGTGGCCGCACCGGTGATCGAGGCGGTGGCGGCGGTGGAGTGGCGTGAGTACGCCGGCAACGTGCCGTTGGCCATCGCTCCGCTGCCCCCCATCTGCGGTAGACCGCTTACCGACGGCAACTGCTCGTGCTGCACGGGCGACCGGCGTCGTGCAGGGAATCGGAAGGGCGATTCCGCAGCACAAGAGGACGATTAGTCCACGGAGTCGAAGCGGCTGGTGCCTCCGTGGGTGTCGTTGCCGACCTCCAGGCTGCCCCCGGCGGCGTCCTTGGGGGTGAGCGTGGAGGCGATTCGATGCGTACGGCTCTTGGAGGCCTTCGCATCGGCGTCGGCGTTGACCACCCATGCCTTGACGCCGCCCTTGGCCCCGGCCTCGCGACGCAGCTCGACCGTGAACTCCATCTGAATCGGGCCGACGTCGAAGCGCACCGCTTCCCCGGCCCCAGCCGTTGCCGCCTGCATCAACCCGTCCCTGATCGCCCGCGGCGGCGAGTTCGATGTCCTGGAAGTCCGGCACTGACCCTCCTGTCGTCGACTGGTGATCGACGGTAGGGCATGACGCCCCATCCCGTCTTCGTCACCGGCCGCTGAGGCGGCGCCACCAGGGAGACCGTGGCTTCGGCGCATTGGACGTGGGGTGGTACCTCAGCACCTGGCGTACCGAACCAGGCGGCAGGCATTCGGCTCCGGTGACCCGCAGATCGCCTGAGGATGCCCAGCTCAGAGTGACCGAGACATCGGCAATGCCGGCGAGCGCGGAGAGGTCCACGGTCGCCGACCTGTGGCCTGAGTGCGTGAACTGCACGAGAAAGCTCAGCTTCTGAAGCGAAGGAAGCATCCGGGGAAGGAGATCTGCGGTGCAGAGGTCTCCGGTCGCACAGGTGGTCACCTGCGCGCTGGTGACACCGGGCAGACGGACCACCTGGGAGAGGCCGGAGACGGGCAAAGGTCTTCGACGGTGAGGTCCACGTCCTTCAGCGAGGGGAGCCGGCTGAGCGCGGCCAGCTCTTCGGCCGGCACCGGTGCGCCGGACAGGGCGAGCGAGGTGAGGTGCGGCCAGCGACGGATGGCATGGAGATCGGCGACGACCAGGTTGCCGAGGAGCCGGAGGCGTCGGAGACCTGTCGGAAAGGGGACGTCTGTCAGTGTGAGGCGGGCGTGGCGCCCCGCCCCGGTCCCATCGGAAAGTCGCATCATGGAGTGTCTCCACGTCCTGCAACGGGGACAGGTCGGGGCCGCTGGGCACGTTCCGGAGTATGACCGTGTTCATACAGAGGCGGCGCAGCGCCGAGTAGTCCGTGAGGCCGCCGCAGTCGGAGAGGCACAACGCGGAAGGCTCCGGCAGGTCCACCGCAAGGAACTCCAGGTCGCGCAGGACGTCGTTGGCATCCAGGGTGAAGTCGTCCGGACGGGCGCGGCGGAGCACGGGCGAGAGTGCCTCTGCCGGGAAGTCGCCCACGCAGGCGAGGACGGGGGTTGGCGCCGCGCAGCGTACGGGTGAGCGCCATCGCCCCGGGACCCGAGGCACCGTCGCGGCCCCTGGCCGCCGCGCTGCACGTGTCTCTGGACGAGTTGGCGGCCGCGTGCGCGCACCACCCGGACTGGCAGGAGCCGGCGCTCTCGGCTTGAGGGGTGGGCGGCGCCGCACTCTGCATTTCTGGACCAACGTTCGGTAGCACGAACTTGCGGGTCAACAAACTCCGCTGACAAGGAGCAATCTTCAGTGACACAGGACAGTGACGGAAAGTGGCCGCTAAACGGAAGTTGAGCCAGGACCTGAGCAACAGCAGCGTTTGCCCGTCAGTGCGGGAGTCACTGAGGTTCTCTCAACGACATGATCTCGTGAGGTGACTCGGACCAGGGGATCCCGCGAGCCGCGATGAGTCCTGCGGCGTCCGGCGGTCGTACTGTCGAGCCCCTTACCGAGGAGGACTTTCTGATGCGCAGCGTGACCTATTCGATGAGCGTCTCACTTGACGGCTACATCGTCGGGCCGGACGGCGGCTTCGACTGGACGGCGCACGACGAGGAGATCTTTCGCTCCTGGATCGACGAGATCCGAGAGGTCGACGTCCACCTGTTGGGACGACGGCTGTACGAGACGATGCTGTACTGGGAGACCGCCGACCAGGATCCATCGCTCGACGACTCGATGCTCGAGTGGACCGAGATCTGGAAGTCGCTCCCGAAGGTGGTGTTTTCCACCACGCTGTCGGTCGTGCAGGGCAATGCCCGCCTGGTCCCTGGCGGCCTGGCGGAGGAGATCGAGCGGTTGCGAGCCGAGCCGGGGGAGGGCAACATCGCGATCGGCGGCGCGACTCTCGCCGCCGAGGCGGCCGCGTCGGGTCTGATCGACGAGTACCGGGCCAGGGTCTACCCGGTGCTGGTTGGCGGTGGCATTCCGTTCTTTCCCCAGCGCGAGCGCCGGGTGGATCTCGAACTCGTCGAGACCCGCACCTTCAACTCGAGAGTCGTGTACCTTCGCTACCGCGTGGCGCGCTAGCCAGGATCGCTGACATACGCGGTATGACAGTGCTCATCGACGGCATCAAGGGCAGCTCGCACCTCGTCCCAGGCCGCATCGTCACTGAAGTCGGTACGCAGGATCAGCGAAGTCAGATCATCGGGACAGGGCAGGGGCACTGCGGTCGTCCTCTCACCCGTCACCAATCCCATGCGGATCCAGCCCTACAGACCGTTCCGGAACCTACCGCCCGCCCATCGGTGCGGAAGTGGCTCTCCCTGTGGGGCATCGCGGCCGGCGTCCTGCGCAGTGCGCGTGTGCAGCTGGTCACGAAGATCACTGGGCCGCCGCAACGGTGGTGAACCTCATGATCCAGGGCAGACGGGAAGTGATCTTCGTATCGGGTCCCGTTGGGGGAGTGAACCTCGTGGCAACGCCCGTCCGCCGTAGGCGACCAATGAACCCTCGGCGCGCCTTCGATCTGCGCTACACGGCCCTGTTCTTCGGTCTCCTGGCCGCTGTCGTCAGCCTTGTGGGCTTGACCGCCCGGACGGCGATCAGTGTCGCCGAGCAGCGCCCCGTCTGGGCCGTCGTTCTCGGAGTTCCCGTTCTGACAGCCGCCCTGCTCCTGCAGCGGCGTCGGCGGCATCCACTCTCCGTGGCACGGACCGCGCGCAAGGCCACCGCCGCGCTGGACGAGGCGACCAGGACGGCACTCGACGTGCTGGATCACGAGCCTTCTCCCGGCCCGGCCCCCGCCGCATCCGCCACGGCCGACGGACCGCTCGTCGTATCCGCCGGGCGGACGGATCCCCAGGAGGCACCCGCCGCCTCCCGTAGCGCCGAGGAGGCCGTCACGCCCACACCCGACGTGGCGACCGCCCCTCCGACCGGGCCCGTCGACCTCGAGACCCTGGATCCCGATGAGTTCGAGCAGGTCACAGCCGCCCTGTGCGAGCGCGACGGATGCACGGAGGTCGAGGTCGTCGGCGGAGCCGGGGACCTCGGCGCCGACGTCATGGCCACGGCTCCGGACGGAAGGCGTGTTGTCATCCAGTGCAAGCGCTACGGCGATACCAATCGGGTCGGTTCCCAGGACCTCCAGCGCTTCGGCGGCACGTGCTTCACCGTCCACGGGGCGGATGTCGCGATCGTCGTCACCACCAGCGGTTTCACCGCCCCAGCGCTGGAGTACGCCGAGCAATGCGGGATCGTGTGCTGGGACCGGGAGGACCTGCAGGCGTGGAGCGACGGCACCGGGCCGGAACCCTGGCGGCCACGGACGCCCGAAACGGCGTACGCTGATCCTCAACGAGTGGCTTTGACCAGCAACCGCCGTACGCACCCGCCACACGGCGGGACGACCGCGCGGTGGCGCCAGGCACACGGCCACGATGGCCACGACCAGCAGTGGCAGCCCGACCTGTCCTAGCCGTCGATGTCGAGCGCCGTTCCATACAGCCGGTCCACCTTCAACCGGATGACCAGTCGCCGCTCGGCAACCAACCGTTCCAGGAACGCATCCTCGTCCTCGGGCTTTGCATCCTGCGGGATCATCCCGAGCAGTTCCCGACCAACCTCGTCGCCAGGAACCGTCGTGATCTCGGAGACCTCGGCCTCACCTTCTGCGACGGCGAACGACCACATGTCACCGCCCTGCACATGCAGCGCGGCACGTGGGTCGCGCCGCAGGTGCCCGACCTTGACGCGGTCGGCCGTCGTCGAGAACCGCACAATGCGGGCCTTGGAGTCCCAGCTGTACAGCATGGTGGTCAGGTGAGGATGGCCACTGCGCTTGACGGTGGCGAGCGTACCGAACTGCTGCTTGCCAAGCAGCTCGGAGAGGGCTTCGTCGGACAGTGGGCGAGGCGCTGGTCCTTGAGTCATGACCTGATCAACGCCCGTGGCTGCCCGGCAATTTCATGAACGCTGTGAGTCCAACCACGAGTTGGACTGCACCGCCCGCCGCGGCACCGAGCACGGTTCCGGCCTCAGTACCCAACGCTGGGCACTTTGATCGGTCGGCTGTTCCACGTCTCCTACACCGTCGAGGGGACTTGGCGGCTGCTGAAGCGGCATGGCTGGTCGTGGCAGCAGCCCGCACGGCGGGCAATCGAGCGTCACGACGACGCGGTGGAGTGAGGGAGCCGGGCATGGAGACAGTCGGACCCAGCACGCACCGGTTGAACTGACAGCTGAGTACTCCCTGAGGGCAGGCAGAGCCTCGCCGCGTTGAACGATCGCGCCACCAGGACGCAACTCCAAGATCACGCACTAGGCGCGTCAGGCCACAGGCCGGTCGGTGGGCAGCTGGTCCGCGTGCTCACCCGTGACCAAGTAGACGACGCGCTGAGCCACTGACACAGCGTGGTCGGCGAACCGCTCGTAGTAGCGGCCGACGAGCGCGACGTCCACGGCTGTCTCCACTCCGTGCTGCCAGCGTTCGTCCATCAGGTGCTGGAAGGTCGTGCGGTGGAGCTCGTCCATACGGTCGTCGTCCTGTTCCAGCTGGAGGGCCGCCCTGACGTCCTGGGTGAGGATCACTTCGGCCGCCTGCGCCATCAGGCGCTGCGCGAGCTGGCCCATCTCCAGGATCGTGCGGCGCAGATCGCGGGGCACGGCGCGTTCGGGATAACGCATCCGGGCCAGCTTGGCCACATGCTGGGCAAGGTCTCCGGAGCGTTCCAAGTCCGCGCTCATGCGCAGCGAGGTGACCACGGTCCGTAGGTCGGTGGCGACCGGCTGCTGTCGGGCCAGCACCGCGATCGCCCGGTTCTCCAGGTCACGCTGCAGATCATCGACCTTCCGGTCGGCGGAGATCACGCTCTCGGCAAGCTGGAGATCGGCGTCCAGGAGCGCAGTGGTGGCCAGACCGATGGCCGAGCCGACCAGGTTCGCCATCTCCACCAGCCCATCACTGATCATACCCAGCTCCTCTTGATAGGCGTCCCGCATCGCGTCCTCACCGTCCGATTGTGTGTTCGCCGGCCTTTCGCCCCGTTGTCCCGTTGTCAGACTCGCACACACCGGGCATGGCACCCCCGCCTCAGATGCGGCGGGCCTGGGCCAGCGCCCGTTGGCCCGGCCAGATGCGGACGCGAATCGACGTACGGTGTGATGGAAACAGTCGGCCGAAGCTCGCCGTGCCGGAAGCGGCTTCCAGCCCCGCAGACCGAAGCGATCCGAGCAACAAGCTCAGGAGAGAGATCCATGACCACCCGTGTCCGCCGGCCGGGAAGGCGCCGCTCCCCATCCCTGCGCACCATGACCCCGCTGATCATCCTGGCACTGACCGCCGCCGCCTGCGGCCAATCGGCCACGCAAGGGGGACCGGCCGTCTCCCCCCGGCCCCTCGCCACCAGCCCTGGCACGGAATCCCCCGGTACCGCCGGTCCCCTCCCCAGCGGCACCGCGACCACTGCCGCCTCGGCCACCCCCGGGGCCACCTCCTCGGCCGCCACGAGTACCGCACCGCCGGCACCCGCTGCCAGCTGCACGGACCGGTACTTCTCCGGCATGACTCCGGCTCAGCGGGTTGGGCAGCTTTTCATGGGTGGAGTCTCCGCGGCCCACCCGGACGAGGCCCAGCTGCGCACTCTGCGTGACCATCACGTGGGATCCATCATGCTCACCGGGCGCAGCAGCGCCGGCACAACGGTCACCAGAAGGCTGGTCGACGGTTTCCGCGGTCAGGCGGACCAGGTCGCCGGTAAGCGGGTCGGGCTGATGGTCGCCACCGACCAGGAGGGCGGCCGGGTGCAGGTGCTGAGCGGCCCGGGATTCTCGGCCATTCCCAGCGGGCTGACCCAGGGCAGCTGGCCGGTCACAACACTGCGTACGCGGGCCGCAGGCTGGGCCGAGCAGCTGAAGGCAGCCGGAGTCGACCTCGATCTGGCCCCGGTCGCCGACGTGGTCCCGGCAGGCCTGGGCACCCGCAACGCCCCCATCGGCTCCTTCGACCGTGAGTACGGCCACACCGCCGGCACCGTGACCTCCCACAGCAACGCCTTCGCTGCCGGCTTCGCGCAGTCGGGCGTGATGACGACACTCAAGCACTTTCCGGGACTCGGCCAGGTGATCGGCAACACCGACGTCAGCGCGAACGTCGTGGACTCGGTGACAACCGCCGGCAGCTCCGGTCTCATGCCCTTCCGGGCGGGGATCCGGGCCGGTTCGCCGTTCGTCATGGTCTCATCGGCCACATACACCAAGATCGACTCCAAGCACCTGGCGGCCTTCTCACCGACTGTCATCGGTCAACTGCTGCGCCGTGACATGGGCTTCAAAGGCGTGGTGATCTCGGACGACCTCGGGAACGCGGTCGCGGTACGGTCCTTCACCCCGGCGCAGCGGGCGCTGAACTTCCTTTCGGCAGGCGGAGACATGATCCTGACCGTGCGGCCGAGCACGGTACCGGCGATGGCGCAGGCGATCCGGACCCGGATGCAGCAGGACGCCTCCTTCCGAGCCAAGGTGGACGACAGCGTGCATCGGATCCTCGCCGCGAAGCACGGTGCGGGGTTGCTCGTCTGCCGCTGAGCCCGTATTCGTCCGCTGTGGGACAAGGACGAAGCGCCGCCCGCGCAACCGGGGAGCCTGCCGCAGGGGTGGTCACCGGAGTGTGGCGGAGGCCAGGCACTGCTGAGCCGGCGAGAACGGCCCCGGCCCTTGGGACGGGTGTCGGTGGTGCGGTCCGGCAAGCGGTACGGCCCTGGGGTACAGCACCCGAGCCGAAACCCCCACCACCGCCTCACTAGGACTCCGCATGCCTTCTGCCGTGCGCTTCGGCGTCAACTACACACCGAGCGAAGGGTGGTTCCACCACTGGCTCGACTTCGACCTGGACTCCGTACGCGCCGACCTCGACTCGATCGCCGCGCTGGGCCTGGACCACATCCGGGTCTTCCCGCTGTGGCCGTACTTCCAGCCCAACCGCACCCTGATCCGGCCACGCGCCGTCGAACAACTCGTGGCGCTCGCCGACGCGGCGGCCGAACGCGGCCTCGACGTGAACGTGGACGGCCTGCAGGGTCACCTGTCCAGCTTCGACTTCCTGCCGGCCTGGACGCGGACCTGGCACCGGCGAAACCTCTTCACCGACGCCGAGGTGATCGACGGCCAGGCCGCCTACCTGCGCACCCTCGCCGCCGCCCTCGCCGACCGGCCCAACTTCATCGGCATGACCCTCGGCAACGAGATCAACCAGTTCTCCGCCGGTCCCCACCCCGATCCCGACCGGGCCACCCCCGATCAGATCGACGCCTGGCTGCGGCGGATGCTCGCCGCCTGCGAGGAGGGCGCGCCGGGCCGGCTGCACCTGCACGCCGAGTACGACGCCACCTGGTGCCCTCCGCGTCCCGCTCCTACGCGCCCCGCGCTTCCCGGACCCGGAGACCGACCAGGGCGTCCACCGCTTCCGGCATGCCCTGGTGCCGGGCGCCACGATCGGGGATGCGGTGCGCGAAGGCTGGCGTCTGAACCTGCCGGAGCGGCACGTCACCGGCTCCGGTCAGGTCGCCCCGCTGGTGACGGTCGATCAGGAGGCCGTCGCGGTCACGGCGGTCAAGCTGGCCGACGACGGCAGCGGCGACGTGGTGGTCCGCTTCCACGAGGCCCACGGCGGCCGGGCCCGCGCAACGCTGACGGCAGGCTTCGAGGTCGCGGGCGTCACGGTCACCGACCTGCTGGAGCGCCCGTTGGACGACGATACGGCGCCGGCGGTCGAGGGTGAGCGGATCACCGTGCGGCTGCGCCCGTTCCAGCTGGTCACGCTGCGGCTGAGCAGGGCCTGACCACGCCGGTGGGCTCCCCCCACCCGGCCCACTGCGGCCGGTGCACCGGTGCCGTGCGGCATCGGTGCACCGGCGTGTCGGGCCGACGTGTGGTCCTCTGAGGGAGCGTCTGATCCAGGCCGAGTACGACTGGACGGAGCGGGGTGGTCACGGCGCGGTCTCCTGGACGACGGTGCGGAAGGTGCGGGCGCGTTCCCGCAGCGCGGTGATGCTTCCGCCGTCGGCGGCATCACCGACGAGGGGCGAGCCGACTCCGACCGCCGCGGCTCCGGCCGCCAGGTAAGAGCGGGCGGCCTGTGCGTCGACGCCGCCCACCGGCACGAAAAGCTCGTGCGGGAAGGGGCCGCGCAGTGCCTTCAGGTAGTCGGGTCCGCCGGCCTGGGCTGCCGGGAAGATCTTGAGCGCGGCCGCCCTGAGGGTGCGCGCGGTCACGATCTCGGTGGGCGTCAGCACGCCGGCCGGCACCGGCATGCCCAACTCGGTTGCCGTGCGGACGCCTTCGCCCAGAGCGGGGGTGACCGCGAAGTCGGCGCCCGCGCGGTGGGCGGCGCGGGCGCCGTCAGCGGTCAGGACCGTTCCGGCGCCAAGCGGCCGGTCGGGGCCGAGGGCCTTCCGTGCCCGCTCGATGACGGTCAGGGCGTCCGCCCCGGTGAGCGAGACCTCGATCAGCTCGATGTCCTCTTCGGCCAGTGTCAGCACGGTGCGCAGCGCGGCGTCGGCGTCGGTTCCGCGCACGATGGCGACCAGGCGGT
Organism: Streptomyces sp. NPDC051104; assembly: GCF_040682835.1. Taxonomy (NCBI): domain Bacteria; kingdom Bacillati; phylum Actinomycetota; class Actinomycetes; order Kitasatosporales; family Streptomycetaceae; genus Streptomyces; species Streptomyces sp. NPDC051104. The sequence continues at coordinate 14,213 of NZ_JBFBBS010000023.1, forward strand.
GAGCGGCCAGGGCGGCCTGCAGGTCCACAGGGGAGCTCCTTCCAGCAGGGCTCAGGGGCAATGGCAGTCGGCGATGACGGTGAGCCGCCAGCGGACCTCGCCGGTGGCCGGGACACATGCGGCGTCGCCATGGTCCGCGTCGGCGAGGTCGAAGACGCGGCCGAGCATGGGTTCGACGCCTGTGCTGCGGTAGGGAGCCGGCGCGGGGAAGCCACCGCGGTTGCGCCACAGGGCGATCGACGTCGGTTGTCCGTCCGTCTCCAGGGCCAGGGCCAGCCGGTCGGGGCCGTCGTGGACGCAGCAGCGGGCGGTGTCCACGACCGCTCCGACGGCGGTGCCGTCGTCCGGGCCGAACCGGTCCAGGCTCAGTCCGCGGGGGGTGGGCCAACGGCCCTCTACCCAGGGGGCGTCCCCGGGCCAGGGGTGGGGCAGCAGCGGGGCAGCCTCCGGGAAGAGGCGGGTGCGGGCACCCCGGCGGGCGTGGAGCGTGGCGTACTCGGACAGGTCGAGCAGGGCGTGGGCGGCCCAGACGAAGCGGAAGCCGGGATCGGCGGCGAGGGTGTAGTCGACCTCGACGCCGTCGTCGGTTGTGCGCATCGTGCGGGCGAGTGCGAAGTGCTCGCAGCGCACCCGTTCCGCGTCCCCGTCGCGGCTCCAGGGGCGTGACCAGGTGTCTCCATGGTCTGGGGTGCCGCGCACGGTCGGGACGCACTCCTCCAGCCCGCCGGCGTCCACGAAGGCGTCGCCGGGTGAGACGCGGGTACGTTCGGGTGCGTCACGGTGCCAGAGCCATTCCCGCCCTCCCGCCTTGAGCGAGGTCCAGCGGCCGCCGTGGCTCAGGTCGGTGACGATCTCCGTCGGCACCGGCTCACCACTCGGCGAAGGAGCCGTCGGGGTGCCGCCACACTGGGTTGCGCCACGCGTGCCCGTCACGGTCGGCGGCGCGTACGGCGGCCTCATCGACGGTGATGCCCAGGCCGGGCCGGTCACCGCGCTGCGCGTGCCCTGCGATGAAGCGGAACGGCTCGGGGTCGACGACGTAAGACAGCAGGTCGGCGTCCTTGTTGTAGTGGATGCCGCGGCTTTGCTCCTGGATCAGGAAGTTCGGTGTCGCGAACGCGATCTGCAGACTGGCCGCCAGGGCGATGGGGCCGAGCGGGCAGTGCGGGGCGAGGAGGGCACCGTACGTCTCGGCGAGCGAGGCGATGCGGTGCACCTCCGAGATGCCGCCGGCGTGGGACAGGTCCGGCTGGACGACGGCGACTCCGGCGGTGAGCACGGGCAGGAACTCTGCGCGTGAGTACAGTCGTTCCCCTGCGGCGAGCGGGATGGGGCCGGCGGTGACGAGACCCGCCAGCAGGTGGCTCTGCTCGGGGAGTACGGGTTCCTCCACGAACAGCGGGTGCAGCGGAGCGATCTCGGCGAGGACACGGCGGGCACCGGCAGCGGAGAAACGGCCGTGGAAGTCGATCGCGACATCGCGATCGGGGCCCAGGCTCTCGCGTGCCACGGCGACGCGGTCGACGACCGCCGCGGTCTCAGCGGCGGTGGGAACCGGCGAGGTCGCGCCGGCCGCGTTCATCTTCACCGCCGTGAAACCCGCCTCCACCTGGGCGGCGATCTGCTCGCGCAGCCTGCTCGGCTCGTCGCCGCCGACCCAGGCGTAGACCCGCACCCGGTCGCGCACCGGGCCGCCCAGCAGGGCATGTACGGGTGCGCCGTAGGCCTGGCCCGCTAGGTCCCACAATGCCTGGTCGAGGCCGGCGACGGCGCTGGACAGCACGGGGCCGCCGCGGTAGAAGCCGCCCTTGGTGAGAACCTGCCAGTGGTCCTGGATGCGCAGCGGGTCCTGGCCGAGGAGGTGCTCGCCGAGCACGTCGACGGCGCTGCGCACCACTTCGGCGCGCCCCTCGACGACCGGTTCTCCCCAGCCGACGAGGCCGTCGTCGGTTTCGATGCGGCAGAACAGCCAGCGCGGCGGGACCAGGAAGGTTTCGATGCGGGCGATCTTCACTTGTGGCGGGAGCCTTTCGTCTCGTCGTCGCCGTTGAGCCGTTCCAGGTCGCGGCCGGCCTGGTCGAGCAGGGCACGCATGGCGGCCTCGGCGGCGTCGGGGTCCTGATCGCGCACGGCGTCCAGGACGGAGCGGTGGGCCGGTACGGGGTCCTCGCTGTGCGGAGCACTGTGCACGATGCGGTCGCGGTGGGCCAGGCCCGACTCGATGACCATCTCCATGCGTTCGAGCAGTTCGTTGTGGGTGGCTGCGAGCAGGGCGCGGTGGAAGGCGAGGTCCGCCTCGACCGCGTGCGTGGCGCCGGTGTCCTGGTCCATGGCCTCAAGGGCGGCGTCCAGGGCGGCCACGTCGGCGTCGGTGCGCCGCTCGGCGGCGAGGCGGACGGCGGCCGGTTCGATGATGGCGCGGACTTCGGCGAGGTTGCGCAGCAGTGCCCGGTCGGCTTCATCGGCCCCGCCACCTTCGAACTGCCAGCGCAGCACGTCGGCGTCCAGCAGGTTCCAGTCGGAACGGGCGCGCACGAAGGTGCCGCGTTTCTGCCGGGCGTCGACCATGCCCTTGGCGGCGAGCACCTTCAGCGACTCGCGCAGGGCTGTGAGACTCACGTCGAGTTCGCTCTGCAGGGCGACCAGGTCGAGTGTCGCCCCTTCCGGGATGTCCCCGCCCAGGATGCGGCGGGCCAGGGCTTCCACGGTCTGGCCGTGCACGCCGCGGCGGGCATAGGGAGTCATGTCGTGCTGCCTTTCTGCTGCTGAGTGGGGGCTTGGTCATGCGGAGGCCTTCACGACGCTCCAGCCGCCGTCGACCAGGAGGTGCGAGCCTGTGATGTAGGAGGCCTCCTCGGAGGCGAGGAAGGCGATGGCGGCGGCCACCTCCTCGGGGGTGCCGAAGCGGCGGGCGGCCGTCTCGGCGATGCTGCGCTCGCGTTCCTCGGGCGGAACCCTGTCCCAGGCGGCGGTCAGGATCGGGCCGGGAAGGACGGCGTTGACGCGGACGTCGCTGCCGTACTCGACGGCCAACTGCCCGCACAGGGACAGCAGGGCGCCCTTGGAGGCGGCGTAGGCAGGGTGTCCGGGAATCCCCTTGTGGGCGTGCACGGACGAGGTCAGCACGACCGAGCCGCGGCGCTCGCGCAGGTCGGGCAGGACCGCGCGGAAGCCGAGGAAGCTGCCGGTGAGGTTGACGTTGAGCTGCCGCTGCCACGAGTCGAGGGACATCGCGTGTGCGGGCGCGACGTCGACGGTGTAGGCGTTGCTGACCAGGACGTCCACTGGTCCGAACGCGTGGGCGGCAGCCGCGATCTCTGCCCAGTCCTGCTCGGCGGCGACGTCGGCGGTGACGGACCGGGCCTTACCGCCGTCCCGGTTGATGCTCTGGGCGACGGTCGCTCCCCGTTCGCCGTCGATGTCGGCGAGCACGACGGCGGCTCCCTCCTGCGCGAGGCGTTGGGCCGTGGCGGCTCCGATGCCGGAGGCCGCGCCGGTGACCACGGCCGTGCGGCCGGCGAAACGGGCGCCGTGGCGTGGTGCGGACTGGTACATCGTGGGGTTGGGCTCCTTTCCGGCTGCGGCGCCTCGTCGGCCGCGGTGGGAACAGATGCGGGTCGGGGATCCTAGTGCCGGGTCAGCACCACCAAGTCGGCGTCGTCACCGGCGCTCCAGGCGAACGGCAGCCCGTAGTGAAGCAGATGGGCTCCGGCGTACGTGGTGCCGCTCGCGGCGTCGTGATAGCGCGCGGCCGGATCCAGGCCCCGCAACCGGAGTCGGGCGGCGCGACCGGGAACGAGCGGGGCTCCGTCCAGGCGTCCGGTGCTGAAGGCGGCGACGACGGTGCGGTGGCCGTCCGGCGCGTCGTACTGGACGCCGCAGGTGGGGTCCTCGGGCGTGCCCAGCAGATGTGCCTCGCCGTGGTGGATCACGTCGCGGACCTCCTTGTAACGCGTGATCCACCGGGCGGCCTCGGCGCGCTGTTCCGGTTCCCATGCTCGCAGGTCGGCTCCGATGCCCAGGACGCCGCACAGGGCGGTGACGAAGCGGAAGGCGAGGCTGCGGGGGCGGGGGTCGAAGACGCCGGGGGCGTCGGTGACCCAGGAGCTCATGACGTGGGGCGCGTGGGCGTGCAGGAAGCCGAACTGGATGCGCAACCGGTCCAGGGGGGCTGTGTTGTCGCTGGGCCAGACGACGTCAGTGCGAGCGAGCGTGGCGTGGTCGATCCTCCCACCGCCGCCCGCACAGCCCTCGACGGTGACATCGGGGTGGGTGGTGCGTAGGTGGTCCAGGACACGGAGGTAGCCGGCGACGTGTCCGGCGTCCAGGTCGAGGCGCTCGGCGGGGCCGGCTCCAGGTCGGCCACGCTCGGTGGGCGGCCGGTTCATGTCCCACTTCAGGTAGCTGACGGCATGGTCGGTGAGCAGCCGGTCGAGAGTGGCGATCACGAAGTCCTGGACGTCGGCGCGGCCGAGGTCCAGCAGCAGCTGGTTGCGGACGAGCCGGGCCGGACGGTGATCGATGCGGTAGACCCAGTCCGGGTGTTCGGCATACAGGCGGCTGGTGGGGCTGACGGCCTCAGGTTCCACCCACAGCCCGAAGTCGAGCCCGAGGGCGCGGATGTCGTCGACGAACCGGTCGAAGCCCTGGGGAAAGGCCGCCGGGTCGGGGTACCAGTCCCCCAGTCCCCCGGTGTCGTCGGCGCGGCCGGTGAACCAGCCGTCGTCCACGACGAACAGCTCGGCGCCGATGTCCAGGGCTGCCTTGGCCAGTTCCAGTTGGTTCGCGGCGTCGACGTCGAAGCCGGTGGCCTCCCATGAGTTGTAGAGCACCTTCCGACGCCGCCGCAGGCGGTTCCCGCTCAGGTGCCGCTCGTAGCGGTGCCAGACGCGGGTGAGTCCGTCGAGCCCGTCGGGGCTGAACGCGCAGGCGAGGCGGGGTGTGGTCAGGGTCTCTCCCGGTGCCAGGTGCACCGCGCCTTCGTGCGGCACCCGGCCGGCCCGCACCCGCAGCGCCCCGCCGGGCTGGGCCTCGGCGGTGATGTGCCAGTTGCCGGGCCATTCGAGTGCCACACCGTAGGTCGGTCCCGGAGCCTGCTCGGGTGCTTGGCGGTCCTGGACGGCGAGCCAGGGCGCGTACGCGTGGCCGGCCACCCCCTGGCTGCTGCCGATGGTGAAAGTGCCCCTTGCCAGGTCGAGTTGAGTGCGCTGGAACTCCTGGGACCACTGGCCGGTCAGGTATGTCAGCCGGGCCGCGGTGGTGACCGGGACGTTCACGGCGGCCGAGTCCAGCCGCTCCAGGCGTAGTTCCTCCTCGCCCGTGCAGGTCAGTTCCGTCCAGCGGTGCAGGACATCGGTGCCCGGCACGGTGGCGTAGCACAGGGTGGTGCGCAGGCCGAGGACGTCGTCGGTGAAGGTGAGCCGGAGGGTGTGGGTCTCCTGCTGTGCTCCCTCGAAGGTCCACCACACGCCACGTTCGGAGCCGGGCCGTGCGGCGACGAGGTCGGCGCCGGCGAAGGGGCGCAGCCCGTGGGGCAGGTATTCCGCGGGGGCGGCGTCGGCGGGCGTGATGAAGTGGGTGCGGTGGGACCAGTCCAGCGCCGACGGTCCCTCCTCGACGCCGTGCGGTCCCCAGGCCTCGAGTTCGGCCCAGGGGCCGTCCTTGGAGAGCCGGACAGTGTAGCTGCTGTGATCGGTGCGCAGGGTCCAGCGCTGCTGCGACGTCACTTCACCGCTCCGATGTTGAGGCCGGCCACGAAGTGGCGCTGGAAGCGGAGGAAGACGGCCACGGTGGGGGCGGCGGCGATGACGGATCCGGCGGCGATCACGTTCCACATGGAAACGTACTGCCCCTGAAGTCCGATGAGCGCGGCGGTGATCGGCATCTTGGTGTCGCTGCGCAGCACGGTGATGGCCCACAGCAGGTCGTTGAAGATCCAGGTGAAGGACAGTGCGCTGAGCGCGGCGAGCGCGGGCCGGGTGAGCGGGAGGATGATGCGCCAGAAGATCTGCCAGGGGCCGGCGCCGTCCACGACCGCCGCCTGCTGGATCTCGGCGGGGATCGCGCGCATGAAGCCGTGCAGGACGAAGACGTAGAAGCCGACGCCGAAGCCGATCTGCACGCCGATCAGGGCCGGCAGGGTGTCGTAAATGCCCATCATCTCGCTGAGCTTGGACACCGGGATGAGCAGGATCTGCGGTGGCAGCAGGTTGCCGCCGAGCATGAGCAGCAGCAGGAAGCGGCGGAAGGGCATCTCGTAGCGGCTGAGGGCGAACGCCGCCATGGCCGCCTGCGCGAGGGTCAGCAGGACGCAGGGGACGGTGACGGTCAGGCTGTTGATCAGGGCGCGTTGCTGGCCGCCGTCGACCCAGGCCTGGCGGAAGTTGTCCAGTGTGAAGGAGCGGGGCGGGCTGCCCAGGCCGTGGGCGGCGATGTCGTTGAAGGACCGCACGCTGGTGACGAGGACCAGGAGGATGGGCAGCAGCCACAGGAAGGCCAGTGCTCCGGCGCCGAGGTGGAAACCGGCGGTGGCGGCCCGCCGGCGGCGCAGCGCGCCGGCGGACGTGGGGCGGTGGGTGGCGGACACGGGCGCGTGGACGGCGGACATCAGTCGGCCTCCCGGAAGGCCCGGACCAGGTAGGAGGCGATGACTCCGAAGGCCAGCAGGAAGATGACGACGGCCAGGGCGGAGCCGTATCCCAGGCGCAGCGACTGGAACGCGGTGGAGTACATGTAGGTGCTCAGCAGCTCGGAGGAGTGGTAGGGGCCGCCGCGGGTCAGCGACCAGACCACGTCGAAGGAGCGCAGCGAATCGATGACGATGACGGACAGCACGACGGCGTTGACACTGCGGAGCTGGGGAAGCGTCACATGGCGGAAGCGCTGCCGGCGTCCGGCGCCGTCGACCTTGGCCGCCTCGTACAGTGCCGGGTCGATGCCCTTCAGGCCCGCGAGATACAGGACCATCACATAGCCGATCTGCCGCCACAGGGCGGGCACGATCACCGCGTACAGGGCGGTGTCCTGGTCGGCGAGCCAGGCGTGGCGCAGGCTGTCCAGACCTACCGACTCCAGGAGGCGGTTGAGCACACCGTCCGGCTGGTAGATGGCCTGCCAGACCAGGGCGGTGGCGACGAGGGAGAAGACGACGGGCAGGAAGAGAGCCGCGCGGTACAAGCCGACGCCCCGGCGCTCCTGTTGGAGCAGGAGCGCGGCGGCCAGGCCGAGCAGGGCGGACAGGCCGCCGAAAAGCAGCAGCCACAGGACGGTGTGGCCGGCCGCGCCGAGGAAGATGTCGTCGCCCGTCATCTCGCGGAAGTTGCCCAATCCGACGAACTTCGGTGCCGCGACGCCGTCCCAGCTGGTCAGGGCGAGGTAGAAGCCCTGCAGCGCGGGCCAGAAGACCCACAGGGCCTCGGCGAGCAGGGGAACGAGGACGAAGGCGAGGACCAGCGGGGGTGTGCGACGGGGACCCCGGGCCGTGCCGCCCCGTGAGCGCGCCGGGACCGGGGACTTGCGGTGCGAGGCGGTCAGGACGGCCATGTCAGGCGTTCCAGATCTTCTCTGCGTCGTGCTGCCAGTCGGTGAGGATGCCGGCGACGTCCTTCGGCTTGGCGATGAACTTGGTGAGCGCGGTGTCGGCGGTGGGCTGGAGGGCGTCGCTGGAGTCGCGGTTGAAGAACTGGGTGACCTCGGCAGCCTGCTCGATGTGCTCGCGTCCCTTCTTCACCAGCGCGGTGCCGGCGTCCTTCGCGTCGGGGTTGCAGGGCAGGACGGTCCCGGACGAGCCCTTGATGTAGATCTCCTGCGCCTCGGCGGTGGCGAGGTAGCGCATCAGGTCGAAGACCTGGTCGCGGTGCCCGGTGCGAGCGCCGGCGAAGTAGCCGTCGGTCGGGGCCTCTTCGGCGAGCGGAATCTCGCTGTCGACGACGGGGAAGCGGAAGAAGTCGATGTCGTCCAGGGCGCTCCTGGGAGCGGCATCGGCGAAGAAGGTGCCGATGAGCATCATGCCGCTGCGGCCGTTGAGCAGGGCGGTCGTGGCGTCCTGGAAGGCTACGGCGGTGCCGTTGGGATCGAAGTACGGCAGTACCTCCTGCCAGCGGTCGAAGACCTTGCGCACCTCGGGGTCGTCGAAGCGGTGCTTGCCCGCGAGGAGTTCGCGGTGGTAGGTGGCGCCGTTGATGCGGAGGTCGAGGTAGTCGAACCAGGCCGAGGCAACCCACGCCGTGCCGCCGCCCGCGCCGAGCCCGATCGGTGCCACGCCCTTGGCCTTCAGCTTGTCGCACAGGTCCAGGAATTCGTCCCAGTTGGTGGGCTCGCTCACGCCCCACTTGGCGAAGTTCGACTTCCGGTAGAACATGCCCCACCAGTAGTAGGTGGCGGGCACGAAGACCTTCTTGCCGGAGCTCGCGGTGCACAGGCTGTTCAGCGCCTTCGGGTACCGCTTGAGGTCGGGCGACGAGCTCCAGACGTCGTCGAGGTCGAGCAGCAGGTTCTTCTTCGCGTAGGCATCCGCCACCGAGCCGGGGTACCAGGTGTAGACGTCCGGCGGGTTGGCGGAGGTCAGGTAGGTCGGCAGCTGGGTGCGGAAGGTCTCCGCGGCTACGGTGTTCAGGCTGACGCGCCCGGATCCCTTCTTGCCGTAGGCGGCGACCAGGTCCTCCATCGCGGTCTTGGCCTGCGGTGCGGACAGGTTGGACTGGAGGGTCACCGCGCCCTTGGAGGAGGACTTGGCGGAGGAGGTGGAGGTGACACAGCTGCTGAGCAGTGCCGTCGCCCCGGCGGCTCCGAGTCCGGCGAGCAAGCGCCGGCGGCTGGGCAGGTGGTTCGTCATGGAGGCTCCCTGCGGCTCCGCCCGGCGGGCGCGGCCCTCCTGACGGCCGGGCCCACTCGCGGCGGAACCAGAGTCGCGTGGCGAACTCGCCACGTCAAGATCTATTAGTAATTTATTTGAACTGGGTTCTGTGGACATAGCCGTCGACGCCACGGAACACCGCGTCGACCGAGCCGTCCGGGCCGGCGACCGCACCGAGCGCGCCGTCGAAGGCCGCACTGGGGAACTCCTGCCGCTTGGTCCAGCCCTGCCACGCCCCGCCGTCGTACCGCTGCTGCCACAGTGTGTAGTCGGCCGCCCGCGCGTACAGCACAACGCGGTCGCCCACGGCGACGAGCGTCGGGCTACCGCTCACCGTGCCGCCGAGCGAGGTCCAGCCCGACCACTGTCCCGACGCGTCGCGCGACATGGTCCATACGTCGTCGGCGGCGGTGCGTACGGCGACATGGACGCGCCCGTCGCTGTCGACGGCCGCGGACGGCCTGCCGTATGCCGGCCGGTCACCGGGCGCGCCGAGCGACGACCAGCCGGACGACGGTCCGCGCTGCACGATGCGTCCGTCGGCACCGCGGGCGACGAGCGTCCAGTGCGCGGGGTCGGTGAAGGCCACGGTCGGCGCGTCGGTCAACCGCCCGCCCAGGTCCTGCCAGCCACCCCAGCGCCCGCTGGAGAAGACCCTCCGGTACGCGTGGTTGTCGGCTCCGCGGACGAAGACGTCGATACGGCCCCCGGCGGAGGCGTAGGCGGCGGGCTGGCCGAGGATCCGTCCCGCGACCGGGCCTGCGAGGTCCCTGGTCCGCGCCGGACGCATGCCCTCCGCCGTGTGCTGGACGAGTGTTCCGCGCGGTCCACGGAAGAAGGTGGTCAGCGTGTCGCCGGCGCGCACCACGGCCGGGCTTGCCGAGGACTTCTCCCCCAGGCTCGTGCCGGGCAGCGCGTCCTGCCCGGTGAGCCCGAGGAACGCGGTGCCGTGGGCGGGAACCTCGACGGTGTACGAACCGGTGTGTGCACCGCGGTCGGCACGTGCCCGCAGATCACGCACCTTGACGGGCCCGCCGAGGGCGACGTCGGCGAAGTTCACGGTGCGCTCGGCCGGCCGGTCGGAGCGGTTGAGCAGGACCACCGCGCGCCGGCCCTGACCGGCGAGCACCTTGCTGTAGACGTCGCCGACGGAATCCGTGGCGACCCGGACCCCCTGGATTCCGAGCGGGTCCTGGTCGACGGCGATGATCTCCGGGTTGCGCAGGGTGTCGATCATGGACGGGGACAGGGTGCGCGGGTCGGAACCCAGGATGAGCGGGGAGGCCATCTCGGCCCACATCACGAACTGGGTGGTGGACTCCTCCTGGGTCAGTTCCAGGTTCCCGTCGGCCATGCGGCGCATGGGGATGAGGTAGTCGGGGTCGTTGTAGTGGCCGGGCCCCTGTGCCTCGGGGTGCCAGGCGTTGGCGTCCATGTTGCGCAGGATGTCGGGCCACTCCCCCGGGCTCGGGGTGCCCCAGGCGATGTCCGTGCCGGTGCGCCAGGAGTCCGCGATCGTCGGGGCGTAGGCGTAGGTGTTGTGCGCGTCCTGCTCAGGCGTGTGCGGCAGCCCCCAGTCATCGGTGAGCGGGTTGCACAGGTTCAACAGCATCTTGCGGCCGGACTTGGCGACGGCGTCGCTGAACTCCTTGAACGCGGGCCCCGGATCAAGCTTGGCGCCGATCCCGCACAGGAAGTCGACCTTGATGGCGTCGATCTTCCAGTCGGCGAACTGCCGTGCGTCCTCGTCGTAGTGGCCTCTGCTGCCCAGTCCGCAGCTCTTGCCGCCGTCGTAGGTGCCGGCGTCGGTGTAGATGCCCGCCCGCATGCCCCGCTTGTGGAGGTAGGAGACCAGGGCGGGAATGCCGGAGGGGAAGCGCTCCGGATTGGCGACCAGCCGGCCCTGCGCGTCGCGGGGGTTGTCGGCCTGCCAGCCGCCGTCCAGCCAGACGATGTCATAGCCGCTGTCCCGCAGTCCGCTGCTGACGATCTTGTCGGCGACGGCGCGCACCTCCTTCTCGGTGGGCGCGCCGAGCCCGTAGTAGGTGTTCCAGCCCATGTAGGGCGTCGGGGCCAGACCGCTGTCGTAGAAGGCGGGCGCCCCCTGGTCGACGGCAGGGTCCGCCATGACCGGGGAGGCTGCGGACGCGGCCAGTACCACCGCTGTCGCAGCCCCGACAACCAACCTAGAGGACCGGTGCTGCAGGGGTCTCTGTGTCGACAACTGGGAAGTCAAGTGCCTCTCCCGGTAGTTGGAAGCGGGAAGACGTGAGGCGGACTGCACCCGAGAGGTGAGGCCCGGCGCCACGGCGAAGACTGTGGCCTGCGGCCGGGAGCCTGTCAATATTAATTCCTAATTTATTATCGCTGCCGGTGACGTTCCAGACGTGATCGCCGCGCACGCGACTCTCGACGCTCAACTCCCAGGTGCGCGAGGACGGCTGAGACCACCGCCGCCTCGCCGTTGCCGGGTCCGCCGACGACGTGGTCGGGCGTCGAGACGGCGGAGCCGATGCCGGTAAGCGCCCATACCGGCGGGCGGGCAGTGGGCCCCTGAAGGGTCGATTCCGGAGTTGCCGTAGATACCCGTGTGAAGATGCGTTGCAGTTCCAGATCGCCGTTCGCCGCCAGTCGCATCTGCAACTGCCCAGCGGGGCCGTGGCAGGCGTCGGCTCCGCCTCGTCGCGGTCGAGCAGTATCTGGGCCTGCGCCTGGCGGACATCGTCGCAAGGCCGGCGGCCATGACCCGAACGGTGGCCGCGGCTTGCACAGTTGCAGGTCTCTGCCCGCCGTCCCCAACAGAGGTGAGTTCCCGGTGTGCGCACTCTTCCCGTCCGGTCTGCGCCGAGGGGACACCTCACACGGACCCACGGCCGCGCGGTTCCCTCGTTCGCTATGGCCACGGTCCACCGGAACCTGTCAGCAGACGGCGGAAGCGGTCACACACCGATCCACGTACCAGGGGTTGACATGAGGCGCTGCGCAACCCAGCCTTTGGCAACGTTGTCATTCCTGCTGCGGCGGGCGCGGAGTCGCTCCGGCCTGCACCGCTTTTTGATGGGACGTCACGCTCATGACAGATCAGTCGGATCCGTCGCGCCATCCGTCGCGACGGGCCATCGTCACCACGGGTACCACCCTGCTGGCCGGATTCGGCCTCAGCTCCGTGCTTCCAGTGACGACTGCCGTTGCCGCACCCGACAGCGCGCCGGTCAACTCCGCCGCCACCCCCGGTGAGCTGGCGCTCTACCGGCCGGTCTCGGTCTCTTCGACTGCCTACGCCGCCACCCCCGGCTCCTTCGTGGTCGACCGCTTCTCCTCTCCCGGTGTCCGGGGCAGCGGCTGGCGTGCCGAGGGCGGCGATCCGCAGTGGATAGCCGTCGACCTGCAGGCGAACTGCGAGGTCACTCAGGTCCGCCTGACCTTCGAGGCGGACGCCTCCGACCCGGTGTACACGCCGCCCACCACCGGCAATGTGCACAGCGGCACCACTGGCAAGGAGATCCAGTCGAGCTTCTCCCTGGTCTTCGTGGTCGAGACATCCGTGGACCACAAGTCCTGGACCACGGTGTACAGCACCACGGCGGGAACCGGTGGCGTCGTGGACATCCAGCTTCCCCGCCCGGTGTCCGCGCGATGGGTGCGCATGACCTCTCAGAAGCGCTCCAGTCCGCTGCCCCTCGGCCTCAACGGCTTCGAGGTGTACGGCACCGCCGAGGGCCACCGCCCCTCGGTCACCGGTTGGACCGACTGGGGCACCCGGCACGGCGAGGCACCGGGGCTCACGGTCGCCGACGACGGGACCGTGCCCGTGGAGTCGGGCTGGCGGCTCACCATGGACGACCGGGCCGGCGCGGACGGTGCCGGTCTGTCGAGGACGTCCGTCGACACCCAGCACCTGGCTGCCCGCGACCGTTCCCGGCACGGTGCTGGGCTCACTCGTGGAGCAGGGCAAGCTGCCCGACCCGGTGGCGGGTTTGAACAACCTGCACATCCCGGAGGCCTTGTCGCGCCACTCCTGGTGGTACAAGCGGGACTTCGCGCTGCCGCGCGGCCTGCGCACCAATGCCGGCCGGCACATCTGGCTGGAGTTCGACGGCGTCAACCACAAGGCCGATGTGTGGCTCAACGGCAAGCAGGTGGGCGACCTGACGTACCCGTTCGCCCGTGCCGCTTTCGACGTCACCCGGCAGCTCACCGAGAGCGGCGAGAACGCGCTCGCGGTGAGGATCACGCCGATGCCGGTCCCCGGCAGCCCCGGTGACAAGGGTCCGCTGGGCGAGTCCTGGGTGGACGCCGGCGCGCAGCAGATGAACCTCAACTCCCCGACGTACCTGGCGTCCTCGGGCTGGGACTGGATGCCGGCTGTGCGCGACCGCGCGGCGGGCATCTGGAACCACGTCCGGCTGAGATCGACCGGACACGTCGTCATCGGCGACCCACGCGTGGACACCCTGCTGCCCGCGCTGCCGGATGTGTCGGTGGCCGAGCTGACCATCGTCATTCCTGTACGCAACGCGGACACCGCCGCGCAGCAGGCGACGGTCACGGCTGCCTTCGACGGGGTGCGGGTGTCGAAGACCGTCACCGTGAAGGCAGGCGAGAGCTTGGACGTCGTCTTCGCCCCGGAGGCCTTCCGGCAGTTGAGGCTGCGCGACCCCGAACTGTGGTGGCCGAACGGTCTGGGCGAGGCCAGTCTTCACGACCTCACCCTCACCGCCTCGGTGGGCGGTCAGGAGAGCGACCGGCGCACCACCCGTTTCGGCATCCGGCAGTTCGGCTACGAGTACGAGGTACCGCTCGCGTTCACCGCGTCCGGCGACGCCTACACGCAGACCGTGACCTTCGACCGGCAGCGGGCCCAGCACGTCCGCATCAGGTGCCTGACCCGGGCCACGTCCTGGGGCTGCTCCCTGTGGAGCGTGTCCGTCGGGGACAGCACCCGGCCGGGCAGCGACCTCGCGCTGCACGCCCACGCCGACGCATCGAGCACCGATCAGGACAGCAACGGCGCGGCCAATGCCACCGACGGTGACGCCGGCACCCGCTGGTCCTCCGCCTACGAGGACGACCAGTGGATCAGCGTCGACCTCGGCTCCGTCCAGTCCTTCGACCGGGTCGACCTCACCTGGGAGCAGGCGTACGCGAAGACCTTCATCATCCAGGTCTCCTCCAACGGCTCGGACTGGACCGACGTGAAGTCGGTGGACAACGGGGCGGTGCCGCTGCCGTTCAACAACGGCAACGCCAGCCTGCAGGTCGAGGACTTCGACCGGCGGACCGCACGCTACGTGCGCCTCAACTGTGGGCTTCGCAATACCAGTTGGGGCAACTCCCTGTGGTCGTTCGGTGTCGTCGACCGCGGTGCCCCCGGCACCGACCTCGCCCTGCACCAGAAGGCCACCGCCTCCACGGAGGAGTCCGACCACCCTGCGTCGCACGCCACCGACGGAGACCCGAACACCCGCTGGTCCTCCGCCTACGAGGACCACCAGTGGATCCAGGTGGACCTCGGATCCTCGCGGACGTTCGACCGCGTCGCCGTCGTCTGGGAGACCGCGTACCCGAAGTCGTACACGATCCAGGTGTCCGACGACGGCGAGAAGTGGACCGACGTCAAGTCCGTGTCGAACACGCCCGACCCGCTGAAGATCAACGTCAACGGTGTGCGCGTGCTGGCTCGCGGCGGCAACTGGGGCTGGGACGAACTGCTGCGCCGGATGCCGGCGGAGCGCATGGACGCGGCGGTGCGCATGCACCGCGACATGAACTTCACCATGATCCGCAACTGGGTCGGCAGCAGCGACCGGGAGGAGTTCTTCGCCGCCTGCGACCGGCACGGCATCCTGGTGTGGAACGACTTCCCCAACGCGTGGGGCATGGACCCGCCGGACCACGAGGCGTTCAACTCGCTCGCCCGCGACACCGTGCTGCGCTACCGCATCCACCCCTGCGTGGTGGTCTGGTGCGGAGCGAACGAGGGCAACCCACCGGCCGCCATCGACAAGGGGATGCGCGAGGCGGTGGAGCAGCAGGTGCCCGGCCTGCTCTACCAGAACAACTCGGCGGGCGGCATCGTCACGGGCGGCGGCCCCTACGGCTGGGTGGAGCCGGAGAAGTACTTCGACCCGATGACCTACGGCAGCCGAGACTTCGGCTTCCACACCGAGATCGGCATGCCCGTCGTCTCCACCGCGGCGAGTACCCGCAACATGACGGGCGACGAGCCGGAGTGGCCCATACGGGGCGCGTGGTACTACCACGACTGGAGCGAGCACGGGAACCAGGCGCCGCAGAACTACAAGGCGGCCGTCGAGGCCCGCCTGGGCGAGTCCGGCGGCCTGGACGACTTCGCCCGCAAGGTGCAGTTCGTCAACTATGAGAACACCCGCGCCATGTTCGAGGCGTGGAACGCCAACCTGTGGGACAACGCCTCCGGTCTGATGCTGTGGATGTCCCACCCGGCCTGGCACAGCACGGTCTGGCAGACGTACGACTACGACTTCGACGTCAACGGCACCTACTACGGCGCCCGTTCGGCCTGTGAGCCGCTGCATGTGCAGGCCGATCCGGTGAAGTGGCAGGTCATCGCGGTGAACCACACCTCGGCCGACCTGCGCGGCGCCACCGTCACCGCCCGGCTCCACGACCTGTCCGGCCGGGAGCTCGGCAAGAGCAGGACGGCCCGGGTGGACGTGGAACGGGCCGCCACCGCTGAGGTGTTCACCGCGGCGTGGACGGCTGGCCTTCCGGACCTGCACCTGCTGCGGCTGACCCTGGAGGACTCCCGGGGCAGGGAGCTGTCACGGAACACCTACTGGCGCTACCGCGAGGTCGCCGCGCTGCGGGCTCTGAACAAGGTGAAGCAGGTGAGGCTGACAGGTGCGATCACCGGGGTGTCGGCCGGGAAGCCCTCCAGTGACCGCCAGGAGCTGACGGCGGTGATCCGCAACCAGGGCTCGGCGGTGGCCGCCATGGTCCGGCTCTCGCTGCTGGAGGACCCGCACGGCCGCCGTGTGCTGCCGACGCTGTACAGCGACAACTACCTGTGGCTGCTGCCCGGCGAGTCCCGGACGGTCCGCCTGTCCTGGCCGACGGGCGCCTGCTCGACACGGCACCCGGTGCTGACGGCGGAGGCGTACAACAGCCCGGTCGCGACGCTGCGCGGCTGAGGCACTCCGTGCCCCCGGCCGCCGCCCGGGCCCGGGGGCACGGAGTCACCCGCCGGGCGGCGGCTGCTCCGTCGTCCGACGGTGGCGCGTCAGTGGTCGACCAGACCGAGTGGGCGCCGGAGCGACTCCTTGCGCTGTGCGGGTCAGCGGTCCCGATCGGGTCGTCCCAGTTCGTAGGGGACCAGGACGTCAGCGATCGTCCGGTTGCGCGGTGTGGGGATCCCGAACTCGCGGCCGAGGGTGACGACACTGCCACTGAGCCAGGGCAGTTCCAGACGGTTCCCCTGCATCAGATCGTTGTGCATCGAGGACGTCATCGCGGCCGGCAGGGTGTCACAGAACGCCAGCCACTCGTCGGCGAACTCCGGATCGAGCCTCACTCCGGCGGCACGGCCAACCCGCACGGCCTCCGCCATCACATCGCGCAGCAGTTCCCGGCAGTGAACGTCGGACCGGATCACCCCTATGGGCTGACGTACGGCGGTGGTCGTCGCCGAGAGCCCTACCAGGAAGACGAACTTTTCCCAGATGACCCGTTCGATGTCCGAGCTGAGTTCTGCCTCGATGCCGGAGGAGACGCACGCGTCGAGGAAGTCGCGGGCGCGAGGGGTGTCCATGTCGTCGTAGGGGCCGAACACCACCTTTTGCATGGCGCCGCGGTGGGAGACGATGCCCGGCTCCTCGATGACGGCGGAGATGTAGCAGACGCCGCCCCACACGGCCTGCGTCGGCAGGTGCCGGCGCAGGACCGCGTCTTTGCGGACTCCGTTCTGCAGGGAGATGACGCGAGTCCCTTCGTCCACGACACCGCCCAGCTGGGCCGCGACGTCCTCGGTGTCCCACAGTTTCACGGCGACGAGCACTACATCGGCGGGTTCCAGTTCCGCGATGGTGGCGACTACCGACGTCGCCGGGACCTTGAGGTCGCCGAGCGGGCTGCGTACCAGCAGTCCGCGTTCCCGTATGGCCTCCAGATGACGGCCCCGGGCGACGAAGGTGACTTCGTGGCCCGCTGCGGCAAGCCGGGCGCCGAAGTAGCCCCCGACACCGCCTGCCCCCACTACGGCTATGCGCATGACGTGTTCCTTTCCGCTACGGGACATGACGTGAATCGGGCTGGGCTCCCGTCCCCGGCAGGACTGCTCACTGCTCGCCGACTGGCGCGGCCGCGCCTCTTGTCGTCGACCTTTCGCGGGTTTGCGGAGCGCGTACCAGGGCTGCGGCCGGGATCAGCGCGGCGCCGGCACCGGCTGCACAGAGGAAGAGGACAGCGTGCGGCAGCCTGCTCTGCACGGCGGTCGCAAGGGATCGGACCCGCGAATCCCGGGTGCCGCGGGCCGTCGGAGCCTGCTGCAGCGCGAAGGCCATGGCCACCATGGACTCCGAGACCGCTCCCCCGCGCGGTGGACCGGAAAAAGCGGAGAGCGGGGCGACGCGTATCCACGGTTCCCCCCTTAGTAACCTCTTGCACGGTTACTATAGCCGCATGGTCGAAGGAGCACAGGACGTCCGACGTACCCGGGTTACGGCACAACTCCGCGAACTGCGCTTCGACGCCGGATCCCTGTCGTTGAACCTCATCGCCACGGTCGGGCGGCGCCCGATCACGCCGGTCGAACGGATGGGCGACATTGACCGGCTCAGGGCCTGGTGCGAGGGGGTACGGCTCGCCGTTCACCCGGACGAAGACTTGGCGGGGCTACTCAAGGCCCTCCATGACCTGCGGGCCTGCGCGTACGACGTCACGGTCGGATACCTCCACCGCCACGCCCCGCGGGAGGAGTCGGTGCGGCTCCTGAACCAACTGGCCCGGGTGCACCCGCCGGCCCCCCGGCTCGAGGTGGACGCCGATGGCCTTCCCGCCGCAGCGAGCAGTCCCGGGCTGTCGGCTCCCGCACTGCTCTCGCTGATCGCCCGAGACCTGATCACGCTGCTCTCGGATCCGATGCGACGACAGACGCTGCGCGAGTGCGACTCCCAAATATGCAGGATGCTCTATCTCGACGCCGCGCAGGGAAGACCCCGGAAATGGTGCTCGATGCAGCGCTGCGGCAACAGCACCAAGGCGGCC
This sequence comes from Streptomyces sp. NPDC051104, assembly GCF_040682835.1. Classification (NCBI taxonomy): domain Bacteria; kingdom Bacillati; phylum Actinomycetota; class Actinomycetes; order Kitasatosporales; family Streptomycetaceae; genus Streptomyces; species Streptomyces sp. NPDC051104. The sequence goes on from NZ_JBFBBS010000023.1 coordinate 32,310, forward strand.
AGGCACCGCCGCCACCGCGAGAAGGCCGGTGACCTCCCGCGCCCGCCGGGCAGGCCGACGACACCCTCCGAGCCTTGGAGCGCTGAGCAATGACCAGCAGCCCGCACGATTCCCCCTCCGCATCCGATCCCGCCCCGGACTCCCTCCGGAATTCCGCTCCGGACAACGGTCCTGCCCTCATCAGGGAGGAGTTCGACACCCTCTTCGACACCGTGCGCGCCTGGGGCCGTTGGTCCCCGGAGGACGCCGGCCGCGGCGCGTGGAACCGGGTCACCCCGGAGCACGCCCGGCGGGCCACGGGCTTCGTGCGCACCGGCACCACCGTCGCGATGGCGCTGCCGTGGAACACGGTGCCGGGCCCGGACAACGGCAAGCCGGCCCTGCACTACATGTCCGACCTGGGGGATGTCGAGGCCCCCGAGCCGTCCTGCCACAAGGACTTCATCGCCACCGACTACCACGGCAAGGGCGTCAGCCACCTCGACGCGCTCTCCCACATCGCCTACCGCGGGCAGCTCTACGACGGGCACACCGCCCGGGAGGTCGTCGGCGCCGCCGGCGCCCGCTTCGGGTCGGTCGCGGCCCTCGGCCCCCTGGTCACCAAGGGAGTCCTGCTGGACCTGCCTGCCGTGGTCGGCATCGACTGGCTGGATCCGGGCACGGCTGTCCACGCCGCGGACGTACGCGCCGCCGAGAAGGCTCTCGGGGTGACCGTCGGCGACGGGGACGCGGTCCTGCTGCGTTCCGGTCACTTCCGCCGCCGCGCCGAACTCGGCGCCTGGAACCCCGACGCCGCCAGCGCCGGACTCCACGTGGACGCGATGCCCCTGCTGGCCGAACGCGGGATCGCCCTGCTCGGCGGCGACGGCGCGACAGCGACGTGCGGCCCTCACCCGTCGACGGGCTGCACTCCCCCGTGCACGCCCTCGCCATCACCGCCATGGGCGTCCCCCTGCTGGACAACCTCGATCCCGAAGCGCTCTCCGCTGCCTGCGCGCAGGCCGGTCGCTACGAGTTCCTCCTGCTCGTGGCGCCCCTGAACATCCCCGGTGGCACCGGCTCACCCGTCACCCCGGTGGCGGTGCTGTGATGGCCGGGGACCGCTTCGCCGCCGGAGTCAGCCGCGACTTCCGCGACGCGGAAGGCCGCAACGCCTGGGCGACATCCGGCTCGGCGAGCCGGCCGAGGCACCCGGCGTCGAGTGGCGCTGTCCGCCGCGCACCACCGTCGAACTCGTGACTGCCGAAGGACAGCGCGCCCAGCAGGGTCGGCGCCAGGACAGCCCGCACCGTCCGCCCGGGACCCCACTGCCCACCCTCGGCGACACGGTCGTCCTCGGGCACGCCCGTGCGCAGATCCACGCGGCGTCCCTCGGGGAACCCGTTGCACAGCTCACGCTCTGGCGAAGTCAACTCGTCGTATGAGAGCACTCATGCAGAGTAGTGATCTTCCTTCCCGCTCGCCTTTCCTCCACCGCAGGCGGATCCGAGGGCGGCCCCATGCCGGGGGTCACCAGCTGATCGGTGCTGCGGTCGCGCCCGGGCGACTGCAGCACCGATCAGGTACGACCGTGCGGAACGCGCCCCTGCGGCCGGCCATGGCCTGCCTCGGTGTCTGCCAGGGACCGAGGCACACCGGGTCCTCATGTCTCATGGCACGACAGGCGGACACTACCGGGAGGACTCTGTCCGCGCGGTCCCGTCTCCCGCGTCCACTTCCACGAGCTTCTCGAAGAAGAACTCGTGCTTGAGAAACGACACGTCGTACTCGTGTCCCGGATAGGGCGGGATCAACTGGGCGGCCTGGAACAGCCGCCAGCCGTCCTCCAGGGCATGGACCCCGGACTTGTACGGCGGTTCGTCGCCGTCCCCGGTCGTCGGCGAGGTGCGTGTCGTGCCGTCGTACCGCGACCAGCCCACGGTCTCGGAATCCAGCGCGGAGGTGGCCAGGTAGAGCACCAGGACCTGCTGACGTACGCTCATGCGGCCTCCTCCTCAGGGCGGTTGGAGACCCGGGTCACCCAGTGCTCCAGGTCGAAGGAGTCGTCCCCGGTGAGTGCGCGCCACAGCAGGACGCGGTTGTAGAACTCCAGGCGTGCGGTGGCGTGCTCGTACCAGGGGAAGTGGGCGCTGAGGTTCTCGGTGACACGTGGATCGTCGAGGTCGGAGGTGTCCCACAGGCGCCGCTGCCGCACCGTCGGATTGAAACGGATCTTGAACATGTAGCGCTCCACGTCGCTGTCGTTGCGCCGCCCACCGTGCCAGAGTCCGTGGTGCAAAAACACCACAGTGCCGGCCGGACAGACGAGCCTGGATTGACCACGCAGGTTCTGGTAGCGGCCGGTGTCCGACTCGTTCGTCCGCCGCAGATGACTGCCGGGCACGCTGAGGGTGCCGCCCATGTCGGGCGTCACGTCCTGCGGGTAGTACATCAACTGGACGTCGAAGGCGTCCGTGCGCACATCGATGATCGCGTCTCCGTGAAGCGGCTGAGCCCGCCCTTCATGGGGCTCGCGCACGTGCACGGCGTGGTGGTCGACGCTCGGCCCCGGACCGACGAGGGAGTGCAACGAGCTTGCCACAGCGGGAAGTTCGATCAGGCGCCGGACGAACGATCCGTCCGGATAGGCGTCCTGGACGCTGCTGCCGTAGGGCGCACCGGGGATGCCGTTGCGCAGGACCTCGAGCCCCTCCTCATGTCCGGGGGTACGACGGCGTCGAGGCGCAACGCGCCGTGCGCGACGAAGCGGGCCATCTCGACCGAGCTCAGCAATGGGATGTCTGCCATGCGGCCACCGTAGGGAGCAAGCACCGCTCGGCGCGTGGGCGCGGTTCACCACTACTGGTAATTTTTCACCATGCTCGAGACGGAACTCCAGCTCGGTGAACCGTCCGTCGTGGCGAACGCCGGCGTCGGCGTCCACGGTGTCGTGAGCCGTACCGACGTCTTCCGGCTCCCTGAGCTGTGGCAGCTGCACCTGTACCAGTACGACGCCGAACTCGACGTCGACGGCGCCCCGTACGTCATCCGACCCGACCGCGTGAGTCTCGTACCGCCCGGGGTCACGGTCCGCTACCGCTATCAGGGCCGCTCCGAGCATCTTTACGCACACCTGCGCATCGCGGCCGCCGGACCTTCCCGCACCGTGCCCGTCGTCCAGGACGCCGGCCCCGAACTCTCCGTCCTCGACTCCCTGTTGCGGAAGGCGGTCACCGCCCTCCCCCGCGATCCACAGCGCACCAGAGCCGAGATCTGGACCGCGCTGTGGCGCATCGCCCACCTGGCTCCGACCGCCGAGCGGCCCGGTCCGCACCCGGCGGTCAGCACCGCCATCGCCTACATCGAGTCGCACCTGGCCACGTCGCTCACCGTGCCGGATGTCGCACGGGCCGCGGGGGTCTCGCACAACCACCTGACACGGCTGTTCCGCGCCGCGATCGGCGACACGGTCGTCGGCTACATCCGCAGCCGGAGACTCGACCGCGCCCATCACCTGCTGCGCGCCTCGACTCTCTCCATCTCCGCGGTCGCCGCATCCGTCGGCATCCCCGACCTCCAAGCGTTCAACAAGGCGTGCCGACGCGAGCTCGGAGCCTCTCCGCGTGCCCTACGAGGGTTCGACGCCTGACGTTTGCACCGGCCACCGGCGGGCGGCCCGCTCGGGCGGCTCGGTGGCAGCGGCGGGAGGACCTGGCGGATCTCTGTCACGCCACTTCGAACGAGCTCAGGGAATGGCTGCAGCGTCTGATGACCGGGTGATGCGGTGGTGCTGGATCAAGGAGAGGGCCACGCTGAGTGCCGCGACGCATCCGGCGAGCAGCACCGCCCACAAGCCCGCGAACGTGCAGGCCAGGATCGCGACCGCGGTCAGCGGCAGGACAGCCTGCTGCCGCAGTGACGGCTTGTAGTGGCGTGCGTGCAGGAGCCAGGTGAAGAAGACGAATCCGGCCGTCGGGACGGTGACCGAGGCGGCGGCGCTGGTGGCGCCGACGTGGGCCTGGCCGGCGACCTGCTCGATCGCCACTTCGAGTCCGGCGCCGATGGCGGCGGCCGTGGAGAAGACCAGGTAGTGCCCGTATCCCCACAGGAAAGCACGTCTGCCCGTCCGCAGGTGCTCGTGGATGGGCACGACGAAGTAGATCCAGTAGGCGGCGAACACGATCAGCAGGCCCCCCGCGGCGATCGGAAGCAGCTGCGTCGAACCGCCCCTGTCCAGAGCCCCCTGCACGGCCACCGTCGCGGCGGCGACCGTCTCACCCAGGACGATCAGGGTGAACAGTCCGTAGCGCTCGGCGATGTGGTGGGGATGCCAGGGAGTGGGCCTGTGACGCTCGGCCACCACGGGCACGGCGAGTTCAGCGGCCGCGAGGAGAACGAACACCCACACCTTCACGGCTGTGTGCGGCAGGAACCCGAACGCCACCCAGCCGATCTGCACGAGGACGACGCCGGCGGCGTACCGCAGGGCGGTGATTCGGGCGTCGCCCCGCTCACTGCGGGCCGCTCTGACCCACTGAGTCGTCATGGCCAGCCGCATCACCACGTAGCCGATCACGACGATGGAGTAGTCCGTGCGGTCGAAGGCGCGCGGCACCCCGGCAGCCAGGATGAGGACACCCGCGATCTGCACCAACGTGGTGAGCCGGTAGGGCACGTCGTCCGTGTCGTACGCGGAGGCGAACCAGGTGAAGTTCATCCAGGCCCACCAGACGGCAAAGAAGATCATGGCGTAGCCGGCCACACCCTGCCCGGCGTGGCCCGCCGCCACGGCGTGCACCAGCCTGCCACCGGCCTGCGCGACGGCCACCACGAAACAGAGATCGAACAAGAGCTCCAGCGGTGTCGCGACGCGGTGCGCTTCCGTCGGGTCCCGCCGGACCATCGTCCGCAGCAAGGGCCCGACCGGAACCCTGCCGCCCGACGGGCCGTCGGCGCGCTCACTCACCGCCCGTGCTCCTTCCCGTTCTCCTGTCCACGAGCTGAAGGTCCCCAGCCCGCCGTCGGAGGCAATCCACAGCAGCAGCCAGCCGACAGCTCCGGCTGCTCCCGCCCATCGCCGGGCGTCGACAGCCGTGCGTGCGGCCGGTCGGACATGCTGATGCCGGGCGGCATGGGCCGCCGGTCCGTTCAGGAGCGTCCTACCGGTGCTCGGGGTTTTCGTAGTCGCGGCGGCAGCCCGCGTCCCAGGCGGTGCGCTGGTTGCCATAGGCGGGGATGCCGCCGAGGTCTTTCAGCGCCCGCGCCAGGTGCAGCAGGTTCCAGGTCATGAAGGTCGTGTTGCGATTGGTGAAGTCGTTCTCCGGACCGCCCGAGCCGGGATCGAGGTAGGAGGGACCGGGGCCCGCCTCGCCGATCCAGCCGGCGTCAGCCTGGGGAGGGATGGTGTAGCCCAGGTGCTGCAGGCTGTAGAGGACGTTCATGGCGCAGTGCTTGACGCCGTCCTCATTGCCGGTGATCAGGCAGCCGCCGACTCGCCCGTAGTAGGCGTACTGGCCGGCTTCGTTGAGCAAGCTGGAGCATGCGTAAAGGCGTTCGATCACCTGCTTCATCACGGAGCTGTTGTCACCCAGCCAGATGGGACCGGCCAGGATGAGAATGTCGGCTGCGAGGACCTGCTGGTATAGGTCGGGCCAGACGTCCGTCTCCCAGCCGTGCTCGGTCATGTCGGGCCACACGCCGGTGGCGATGTCCTGATCGATGGCCCGTACGACATCGGTCCGCACGCCCTGCGCTTCCATGATGGCGGTGCTGCGGTCGATGAGGCCCTGGGTGTTGCTGGGCTCCGGCGACCGCTTGAGGGTGCAGTTGATCACCAGGGCCCGCAGATCGTCGTAGCGGGCGGGCGGTGTGTCGGTGGCGGGCGAAGAAGCGGTCACAGGTCCTCCCGGAGTCCTGCCGCCACGCTGTGCATGGCGGCGTGTCCACATCCAGCGTGCGGACCGGCGGAGTGCGGCGCCACCATCAGGCGTCCGAATGGTCCGTGGGACGAGTGGCCGACGGAGCGCCGCATCACCTGCGTTCGCGTCTTGGGTACCGAAGCGCGCCGAGGGCGTGGAGTACGTCTGCACGCGGGGCACGCCTGCGCCTGAGTACGCGTACTCAGCTGATTGCGTCACTTGGCCCCTGACGCGGCCGGTCTGTGTTCCCCACGATGGAGTGCCACCGCGAGAGAGGTGCCTATGGGCCGTGACCTGCAGCTGCGTGTTGCTACTTCGGAGGATCTCGAGTGGATCCACGAACTGCGTCACCGAGTGTATGCACAGGAGTTGGGCCAGCATGAGCCGGATCCGGCCGGGCGGCTCCGCGACGGGCTGGACGGTGACAACGTCTACCTGGTCGCGGCGCGAGGGACAGCCCGTATCGGCTTTGTCAGCCTGACTCCGCCCTGGTTGGGGCGGTACGCGCTGGACAAGTACCTGACCCGTGACGAGCTGCCGCTGCTGACCGAGAGCGATCTGTTCGAGGTGCGCATCCTCACCGTTGAGCCGCGCTGGCGGGCCACGGCAGCGGCGCCGCTGCTGATGTACGCGGCGCTGCGCTGGATCGCCGCCCGGGGCGGTCGCCGGGTGGTGGCGATGGGGCGGACCGAGCTGCTCACCATGTACCTGGCCACCGGCCTCCGTCCGGTCGGCCGTACCGTGCACAGCGGTGCGGTGACGTTCGAGGTGCTGACCGGCAGCGTGACCGAGCTGACGAAGGTCACGATGGATCGTCACCGCACCCTGCTGGAGCGTCTGCGGTCCGCAGTGGACTGGCAGCTGGACATGCCGTTCGCACCTCGGCCGGACGGCTGCGAACACGGCGGCGCCTCGTTCACCGCCGTCGGCACGGACTTCCGTACGCTGCACCGGCGCCGCCAGGTGGTCGCGGCCGACGTACTGGACGCGTGGTTCCCGCCGGCACCGGGTGTACGGGCGGTGCTCGCGGAGGATCCGGCCTGGGCCGCCCGGACCTCGCCGCCGACCGGCGCCGAGGGCCTGCTGGCGGAAATCGCCACGGCTCGGGCGCTGCCGGCTCAGACGCTCGCGGTCGGCGCCGGTTCGTCCGACTTGATCTACAGGGCGTTCGGCCAGTGGCTGACCCCGGGAAGCAGGGTGCTTCTCACGGACCCGAGCTACGGCGAGTACGCCCATGTCACGGAAAGGGTGATCGGATGCCGGGTGGACCGGTTCCGGTTGCGTCGCGAAGACGGCTGGCGGATCGATCCGGCCCGGCTGTCCGCCGCCGTCGAGGCCGGCCGATACGACCTCGTGGTGGTGGTCAACCCGAACAACCCGACGGGACGCCACGCGACGGCCGCAGAGCTGCGCTCGCTGATCGTCGCCGCACCGGTCCGAACCCGCTGGTGGATCGACGAGGCGTACCTGGGCTATGCCGGCCTGACCGAGTCACTCGCCGGCCTCGCCGCGACGGACCCGCGGGTGGTGGTCTGCAGCTCGTTGTCCAAGATGTACGCGCTGTCCGGTTTGCGGGCCGCGTACTTGGTTGCCGAGCCGGTCACCGCGGCGCAGCTACGCCGATGGACGCCACCCTGGCCGGTCAGCCTCCCGGCACAGCTGGCCGCGGTGGCAGCCTTGCGCGACCCGGCGTACTACGGCGACTGCTGGCTTCGCACCCACGCGCTGCGCCGGCAACTGGCCGCCGCCCTGGCGGGGCTGGACGAGACCGTGGTGGTCGAGGAGGCCGTGGCGAACTTCCTCACCGTGACCCTGCCGCGCGGCGGGCCGAGCGCCGCTCAACTCGTCAACGAGTGCCGCCGCCGCGACGTATACCTGCGGGACCTGTCGCCGTTGTCGGCGGAGTACCAGGGGCGCACCGTGCGCATCGCGGTCAGGGACACCGCCGAGAACGCGCGCATCGTGGCCGCGTGCCAGGCCGCCCTGCAGGTTCTGCGGCCGGGTCCGGCCTTGCTCGCCGCGATGCCTCCGGCCGCTCCCGCCAGCGGGTCCGCTCGGTGATCACCGTGGCATCCCTGGCGCCCTACCTCGGTGGGGCACTGGCGCTGGGCGGCATCGCGGTGGCCGCGTCCCGGCGGCGTGAGCTGATGGTCCGGTGGTGCGGGCGGCCGGAGTTCCCCTGGTCACCGGTGCGTTCTGGCTGGGCCGCCCGGGCGCCGCGGCCATCGCCATCGCGGTCGGGGTGACTGCGGGACGACTTCGCCGGCCAGCTCAAGCAGACCTACGCCGACATGGACAAGGTTCTGCTGCACTACGGCGTCACCCCGAACCAGGTCGTCTCGCAGACCCTGTACGTGGGAACCTGCGGCAGAACGCCGCGGCGACGGCGGAGGGCAATCTGGCGTACTTCGGCGACCACCGCCCGGCCAGCACGCCGTCCGGCCGCGCCTGTGCCGGTTCGGAGGGGCGGTAACCGCTCGTTTGCTGCCGACTGCGGTCCGTGTATTCCCGCTGGCCGGTAGAGCGGTTGGGCGCTGGCCACGACGACACACCACACGGATACTGGGCGACTCCGGCGAGCAGACCGCTGCCCCCGTTGTTGAGCTTGTGATAGCCGCCGCCTGCGCTGGTCAGCGTCCACCGCGTCCGACCCGAGCGTCGTCGCCGCCTCCAGCAACGCACCGACCTCCTCCTACACGGCGCTGCAGAAGAAGGCGTACGACATGATCAGCGGCGTCAAGAACCTGACGCACACGTTGGCGAACTGGTCGTTGATCAGTTGGGCGCACTTGTCGTAGCCCGGCCCGCCCCAGGGGTCGAAGGCGCCACCCTGGAACTCCGGCGAGTACAGCGGCTTGCCGGCCGGGTGGTCGTAGCTGATGTCGGGGACGCCGTTCCACATGGAGGGATTCGAGCAGTTGAAGCCCTGCGGGTAGGAGTCCGGGCCGTCGACGTCGAGGGCGGCCGCGCCGGAGTTGAAGGTGCCGTTGTTGTTGCCGGTCAGGGGTACCGTGATGCCGTCGGCGCGGGCCTTGTCCTCCAGGTGCTGCATGTAGGAGCGGCCCGCGGCCGAGCCGTTGTAGTACTCGTTCTCGACCTGGTAGGCGATGACCGACCCGGTGCCGTTGGTCAGCTGGTGTTGGGCGATGATCCGGTCGATCCGGGTCAGCCACTCGTCCGCGTACTTCAGGAACTGCGGGTCGTCACTGCGGTTGTGCCCGGCCTTGGTGGTCATCCAGCCGGGCAGGCCGCCACTGTCGACCTCCGCGTTGATGTAGGGCGCCGGGCGCGCGATCACGTAGAGCCCGGCCTCCTGGGCCATGTCGAGCAGCTTGTCGACGTCGCGCACCCCGCTGAAGTCGTACACACCCGGCTTCGGCGAGTGGTATCCCCAGTCGAAGTACAGCGAGGTGGCGTTGAATCCGGCGGCCTTCATCTTCTGGAAGATGTCGCGCCACAGGTCCGGGCTCGGGAGCCGGAAGTAGTGGAACTCGCCGGACCACAGGTAGGTGCGCTTGCCGTCGACGAGGAACGAGTAGCCGTCGAGACTCACCGTGTGCGCCCCCGGGCCGGTGGCGGGCACGGCGGCGGGTGCCTGCCCGCCGTCGTCCTGCGCCGCGGCGGGCGCGGCCATGCCCGTGGCCAGGGCGATGGTCGCGGCCGCCGCGAGGACCGCCCTCCACCATCGACGGCGGCCGGGTCTCGCAGCCTCTGAACCGATCCGATTACTCCGCACTGCGGCCTCCAATACCGCCTGAGCAATCAACATCAAACAGATTCAGGCAAAGTCGAACATTAAGGGGGGCGCGAGGCACAGCACAATGGGGCGGGGGCAACGCGGTCGAGGTGGACCCGGGGGCGGCTTGGAAGCCCCATGTCAGGGCACTGTCTCGGCTACTGACCACTCGTCACAGGACACGGAGGCACCGCCGGGGACCGGGCTTGCCGAATCGGCAAACGAACTCGCCTTCCGGGCAGCGTCTTGCGCATGATCGGTGGCGTACAGCAGACCAACGGTCCTGGAGGAGACGCATGTCGCAGCACGCCGCGGAGGTCACCCACCGGTTGATCTCCTCGCCGGGAGGCCGGATCCACCTCGCGGAGCAGGGAACCGGGCCGCTGGTGCTGCTCGTGCACGGCTTCCCCGAATCCTGGTATTCCTGGCGCCACCAGCTGCCGATGCTCGCGGCGGCGGGATACCGAGCGGTCGCCATCGATGTCCGCGGCTACGGCCGGTCCTCCAAGCCGGCCGCGACGGATGCGTACCGGATGGTCGACCTGGTGGAGGACAACGTCTCGGTGGTGCACGCCCTGGGCGAGGAGTCGGCGGTGGTCGTCGGCCACGACTGGGGCGCGACCATCGCCGCGAACTCCGCCCTGCTCAGGCCGGAGGTCTTCCGCGCAGTGGGGCTGCTGAGCGTTCCCTACACCCCGCGCGGCGGCCCCCGCCCCAGCGACGTCTTCGCTCGGATGGGCGGGGATGAGGAGTTCTACGTCTCCTACTTTCAGGAGCCGGGCCGCGCCGAGGCCGAGATCGAACCCGATGTTCGCGGCTGGCTCGCGGGGATCTACGCGGCCCTGTCCGCCGACACCATGCCCGCACCCGGTGCTCCCGATCCCCACTTCGTCAGCAGGGACGGGACGCTGCGTGAACGGTTCACCATCGGCCGACTGCCCGCCTGGCTCAGTGAGCGGGACCTCGACGTCTACGCCGGGGAGTTCGAACGGACCGGCCTGACCGCAGCGCTCAACCGCTACCGGAACATGGACCGCGACTGGGAGGACCTCGCCGCCCTCGACGGTGCCCCCATCACCCAGCCGTCCCTGTTCATCGGCGGCGGCCTGGACGCTTCCACGACATGGCTGGCGGACGCGATCGACGCGTACCCGGTCACGCTGCCGGGCCTGGTCTCCTCCCACCTCCTCGACGGCTGCGGCCACTGGATCCAGCAAGAGCGCCCCGGGGAGGTCAACCGACTCCTGACCGACTGGCTCACCGCTCTGCCCGCCTGACGCACTCGCGCGCCGCCCACCGCTGTCGAAACACGCGACGGATGCGCAGGCGTCATACGTGGGCTGCCGTGATGCGGGTACTCGTCCGCTTCCATGGCCATCAGCGGGCACGACAGCCGGGGAGAAACCAGCCATGCACAGTTCTTGTCGCTACGGCCGCCGACCGGATCGGTCGCCCTTGGAGGGCCGGGATGAGTGACGTCGGCCAGGGCGGCGGGATCGGCACGCGGAACGCCGACAGGGGGGCCCGGATCGACCTGCTCGGTATCTACCTCAACGACCACCTGGCAGGGTCGACCATCGGGAGCCGGCGCATCCACTACATGGTCCGGGCACTGCGCGACTCTCCGCTGGCCGAAGCGTTGCGGCCGATCGCCGGCGAGATCGCCCAGGACCGGGCGAGCTTGCTGGACATCATGAGCCGACTGGGCGTTCCGGCACGCCGATACAAGATCTTGGCAGCGGAGACGGCCGAGAGGGCCGGACGCCTGAAGCCGAATGGCCGCCTCCTACGCCGCTCTCCGCTGACCTCGGTGGTCGAACTCGAGTTCCTCCAGCTCGGAGTCGAGGGAAAGGCCGCCGGATGGCGGATGCTGCGCCGACTGGCGGAGAGTGACGGGCGTCTTGACCGGCAGCAGCTCGACGACCTGATCGAACGAGCCCAGCGGCAGCTGCGGACGCTGGAGGAACTGCGTCTTCAGCATGCCGAGAAAGCGTTGCAGACAAGGTGAGGACATGGGTTCTCGTCGGAGGCAGCCGATGAGTGAGACCACCCCCTCCCAGGCTGAGGGCGAGAGCTCCGCGACCGACGATGCGGCCTTGAGCCACGGCACACCCCACCGGTCGGATCCCCGGGAACCGCCGCGTGCCACGCCCTCTCAGGCCGAGGGAGGGGACGAGGGCGACCGGGCAGGCCTGGACCCCTCGGCGTTGGACCATCACCACCTGATGCGGGAACTCGAGACCGTGCACCGCACCCGCCACGACACCTTCCTGCACGGCTCCGAGGACGCGCTGGACGCTCACACCCGCCGGATGGCCGAACTGGAGGAGGAGTATCTCCGCCGCCATCCCCAGCGGCTCGTGACGGCGGATCGGACCCGTGCCGGGGCCCGGGCGCGCGAAGAATGACCGCTCTGTGCCGCTGCTCGGCATAGGCGCTGGTCGGGGCACGCCCCTGACCGCGAGCCCAAACACCCGCAAACGACCGGAAAGGCTGACACGTGATCGAAGAGAGGCATATCCGGGAGCTTCTCGGCGCGCAGGACGTTGATGCGGCGCTGATCCTGGTACAGGGCAGCGCCGAGGTCGTCAATGCCACCAAACATGCCGAATGGCGTGACGCGGGAGCGGCGGTGCTCATGACGAAGGGCGAGCTCCTGGACCGTCTGGGCACCTCGGCGCCGACCGAGCGCGATCTGGTCCTCGTCGCGCAAGCGCTCAGGGACATGGTCGGGAAACTGGGCGCCTGACCCCCAGCGCAGCAGCCGGGCAGGGCGCCCCCTGGGGCTCAGGGGCCGTCAGCTGGGCCCTCTCGCGAAGCTCCTGGCCGGGCCGTCCGCGGGGATGCCTGCTGCAAGCGCTCGATCATGCGCGAAGCCTCCGCCTTCGTGAGATTCCGTGGGACCTCCTCACCCGTCTCCCGGGCCAGGGTCTGCAGATAGCTCAGCTGGGGGCCGGTGGCCGGTTCGTCCCCGGTCACCCAGTCGTTCACGTCCTTCTTCGGGTTCTCGTCGCTCATAAGGTGCGACTACCCCTTTGACCGGTGCGATGAAAGTCCCGCGTACGTCGACAGAAAGAGAGCGCGCTGGTCCGACTCCGTCCCCGTCCTGAGCACGCTGCGTCCAGGCCTCGCGTCCGTGGGTCTGTCACCGCGGCGAGGCCCGGCCCCCGGCGCGCTGTCGGACAACGTGGCGCTCGTCCGGGGGGTGCGCCGACCGAGCGGCTGCCGAGAGGCCGGCTTCCTCGCAGCGGACGCGTACGGCCAGCAGCCCGGCGTTGCACACCGTGAACGCCGTCGCAGTCAGCCAGGCACCGTGCACGAGCGGCAGCGCGGCTCCCTCGACGACCACGGCGAGGTAATTGGGATGGCGCAGCAGGCGGTAGGGGCCCTTCGTCACCCTGGGCAGGTCGGGCACGACGATCACCCGGGTGTTCCACTGCCGTCCCAACGTGCCGATGCACCACCAGCGCAGTCCCTGGGTGGCCACGACCAGGCCCAGCATCGGCCAGCCGACACCCGGAAGGAATGGCCGTCCGGCAACCCGTGCTTCCACCAGGCAGCCCATGAGCAGACCGGTGTGCAGTACGACGAGTGCCGGGTAGTGCCCTCGGCCCGTCTCGACGCCACCGTGGGCCATGCTCCAGCGGGTGTTGCGGCGGGCGACGGTCAGCTCGGCCAGCCGCTCGGCGGCGATGGCCGCGATCAACAGCGTGTACCAGATCACCCGGTCATTCCTCCCTCCGTTTCACCAGCGGAGCAGGACAAGTTCGGCGCAGAAGCCCGGGCCAAGGGCGAGCAGCAGGCCCCAGGTGCCGGGCGGGGGCCGCCTGCGTCGCTGGGTGTCCTGGAGTACATGCAGGACGGAGGCGGACGACAGGTTTCCGACCTCCGCGAGCGAGTCCCAGGTGGCGTCCAGTGCCCCGGACGGCAGGTTCAGCGTGTCCGCGATGGCGTCCAGCACCTTGGGGCCGCCGGGATGGCACACCCAGGTTCCGATGTCGTGCCGGGCCAGGCCGTGGCCGGAGAGGAAGGAGTCGATGTCGTCCGCGAGGTGTGCGCGGACGATGCCCGGGATTCCGGGGTCCAGCACGATACGGAACCCGCTGTCGGTGACGTCCCAGCCCATGGCGCGCTCGGTGGCCGGATAGAAGCGGCTGCGGCTCGCCACCACCTCGGGGCCGAGCGGGGGCCTAGGTCCGTCCGGAGCTCTGCTCCCCTGGGCCACCAGAGCGGCGGCACCGTCGCTGAACAGGGCGCTGCCCACCAGATTGGCCGGCGAGGGATCGGACCGCTGGAATGTCAGCGAACACAGCTCGACGGACAGCAGGACGGCGGTGTGCGTGGGCCAGCCCCGCAGGTAGTCGTGTACACGGGCGAGCCCGGCCGCCCCCGCGGCGCACCCGAGTCCGAACAGCGGTAGCCGTTTGACGTCCGCTCGCAGTCCCAGGGGACCCATCAGCCGGGCGTCCACCGAGGGAGCGGCCAGGCCGGTGGTGGAGACGACGGCGATCAGATCCACCGCGCCCGATGCCAGCCCCGCGGAGCCGAGGGCGCCCCTGACCGCTTCGGCCCCCATCCGCTCCGCGGCATCGATGAAAGCGTCGTTGGCCGCACCGAAGCCGTCCAGATCGGCATAGGCATCCAGGGGCAGCACGGTATGACGGAACCGGACTCCCGCCGCGGCGTGCACTCGGTCGAGCAAGGACCGGTCCGCCCCCGGCAGGCTCGAGCGCACCTGATCGGTGATGTCGCGCTGACGGTACCGGTGGGGTGCCAGGACCTTCTGTACGGCGACGATGTGGCTCATACAAGGTTCCGATCGACGTGTGACGGCAATCCGGCTGCTGGGTTGGCCCAGAGACATGGTTGTCGCGGGCGCGGGCGGACTGGTGACCTCAGCCCCAGGAACACGAGTACCCAGCCCAGCGTCTGGATCGCCGCGGTTCGGCGGCTGCGGCGCGCAGCCTCGATGCCGATGCGGTGCGGGGGCGAGTTCACCGTCAGCCGGTCCGCACGGGAGCGCGTGAGGGTCACAGCGTGGGGGGTACCCGCCACTTCTGACATCAGGAGTGAGGAGGGATCATGGGCATGCTCAGGAAGACGGCGGGGATGAGCACGGTGACGAAGCCACTGCTCACCGCAAAGGCCACGGCGAAGGCCGCGAAGACCGTTCCCGCCCGGTCCCTGCAGATGGTGCGCACCCTGGGCGGCGAGAACGTCGTCGACGTGCTCACACGTCAGCATCGGCAGATCAGGCTCGGCTTCCTGCAGGCCGCGCTGCCCGGGCCGTGGCGCCGCCGGAACTTCGACCGGCTGATGCGCCTGCTCGCCGTGCACGAAGCCGCCGAAGAGGCGCACGTCCACCCGGTCGCGCGCCGGGCCCTGCGCCACGGCGGCGAGCTGGCCCAGCGCCGCCTCACCGAGGAGAAGGAAGCAAAGCAGCTGCTGGTCGCGCTGTGGCGTACCGGTCCGAACGGGGCCGGGTATCTGCGGCGGCTGAACCAGGTCCGGCGCGCCGTCGCCCGGCACGCGGCACGTGAGGAACGGGAGGAATTCGCCGCGCTGCGCAAGGCGGTGAGCCCGGCCCGGCTGCGCATGCTCGGCGCCGAGGTCAAGCTCACCCAGGCGTACGCACCGACCCGGCCGCACCGCTGGGTCAACACCGAGGCCGCGAACAAGCTGGTCGCACCAGTCCTCGGCCCCCTCGACCGAACCCTGGACGCCGTCCGCCACCGCATGGCCTCCTGACGATCAGCAGGAGCGGTCGCGCATCGGCACCAGTGCGCGGCACGTTCCTCTCAGTCACGCGACCGTGGCGGGATCGCCCTGCCCAGCGCGTACGGCGCCGGGAGGTCACCCCCCGCCACCGGCACCCCCGGACGCGGGTCACGTCACCGTGGCCGACGCCTTCCGTTTCATAGAAAACCGCCGAAAATGGCATCAATGAAACCATTCGGGCGCTTGGCAAGGACGTGGGCCCGATGACAACTGGGACACTTCTGGCGATCATCATCCCGGTCGTGGTGGTCATCGCCCTGATCACGATCGGCTCATCTCTTCTCATGCGCCGTCGCCGCCTTCGCGAGCGTTTCGGCCCGGAGTACCAGCGGACGGTCGAGGAGGCCGGCAGTCGGCGGGCCGCCGAGCGCGAACTGATCGAGCGTGAGCAGCGGCACGACGCACTGGATGTCAAACCGCTGCCCACCAGCATCCGGGACCGCTACACCCGGGAGTGGGCCACCGTGCAGGAAGAGTTCGTGGACCGTCCCGAGGACGCCGTTCATGACGCGGACCGCCTGGTGACCTCGCTCATGCACGAGCGCGGCTACCCGACGGAGAAGTTCGAGGAACAGCTGAGGGACCTCTCGGTCGAGCACGGCCGCACGCTGGAGCGCTACCGCGCCGCCCACGCGATCGACGAGCTCAGCACCCGCCACAAGGCCGACACCGAGCAGTTGCGCAACGCCATGGTCCACTACCGCGCACTGTTGGAGGACCTGCTCACCGACGGCGGGCAGCCACGCCCCACCGGGAACTGAGCGGACCAGGCGTGTCGCCGTGCGGTGAACCCGCGGACACTCAGCGGCCTGCGGCCTGCTTGACCTGGGAGGTCAGCCAGGGTTCCAGTCGGCGCGCTCCCTCCGGGGTGAGGTGGACGCCGTCGCTGCGCACCTGTACGCCGTCCACTTGCCAGGTGAAGGCACCGTGGGGGCACAGGCGGCGAGCCACGTCGGCGATCTGCACCCTTCCCTGGTGTCGTGCGGCGACATCACGGAGCAGCCGTGCGGCCGCCTTCACCACCAAGCTGCTCGGCACCTGCCTCTGCCCCATCGGGCTTCCCGTCGCCACCCTCCTGCTCCTCATCGTCGGCAACGCCACCAGTGGCGCCACCATCGGCGCCGACCTGCTGCCCCCCCCCGCGGCCCGAGCCGTCTCCGCACTGCTGCCGCCCGGCGCGGCCGTCCGCGCGATCACCGACCTGAGTTACTTCGACGGCTCGCACGCGGCAGCACCCGTCGTCACACTCGCTCTATGGGCCGTCGTCGCCGCGCTGCTGCTCGGCCTGCGCGCTCGCCTGACGCGGCGGCGCACGGCGACCGCCGCCTGACTCGACGCCGACCTCCACCAGCTGCTCATGCCCTGCTCAGGCACTCACTACTCAGCTACTCAGCTGCACCGCTATTCAGCTACTCAGTCACACATGAGGAGATCGACCATGCTTGCCAGCGACCTTGTCCTCATCGCCAACGCCGGTGGTGTCGGCCGAACGGTCCTCGAGGAGCTGTGCGCGCTGGACGTGCCGGTGCGCGTCATGCTTCGCCGCGACGACGACCGTGCTGTCGAGCTGCGTGCGCTCGGCGCGGAAGTGGTCATCGGCGATCTGACCCGACCTGAGACAGTCGCGCCCGCACTGGCCGGAGTCCGGCGCATGTACTTCGCCATGCCCGTGTCGCCGGACCATCTGCTGGCAACGGCCGTGGTGGCCAGCGTGGCGCGCGAGCACGGAGAGCTGGACGCTTTGGTGGACATGTCGCAGATGACGGTGTCGCAGATGACCGCCACCAGCACCGCCGAGTCCCGCCAGCAGCGGCTGCACTGGCTGGCGGAGCAGGTCCTGAACTGGTCGGCTCTGCCGGTGGTGCACATCCGCCCGACATCGTTCCTGGACAACCCGCTGTTCACCTCGCTGGCGGCGCAGTCGATTCGGAAGAACGGAACGATCGAGCTGCCGTTCGGGACCGGGCGCACATCACCGGTCGCCGTGCGGGACGTCGCCCGAGTGGTCTCCACGGTGCTCCGCGAGCCGGCCCCGCACATAGGGCAGATCTATGAGCTGACGGGGCCACGCACGGTCGACATGGACGAGATGGCCGAGGAGTACGCACGAGCGCTGGGGCGTCCGGTGTCCTATGTGGACGTGCCACTGGAGCAGTGGCGTACGGAAGTGCTCGCCAAGGTGGGCCTGCCGTCGCACACCGAACAGCACATCGCCACCATGGCCCGACTGCACCGCGAGAACCGCTACGACCGCGCGTCCGACGACGTAGAACGCGTGACGGGCACACCCGCGCAGACAATCGAGGCGTTCGTGGCCGCGCGCAAGGACTTCTACCTGGGCTGAACCGCACCGACCGTCACCTACCGGCTGCGTCCCTGTCCGGGCGTTCGGGTGGGAGTCCGCAGGGCGAGCAGGGCGACGTCGTCGTCGTTCTCGGCGGGGCGGACCCGGCGCAGGAGCTGGTCGGTGAAGGAGGCGAGGGGGCGATGGGCGAGGGCGGCTGCGTGTTGGCGCAGTCGGTTCAGGCCCTCGTCGAGAGAGTGGCCGGGTGCTTCGATGAGGCCGTCGGTGTACAGCAGAAGGGTGGATCCGGGCGGCAGCACCGCGGTGGCGTCGGGGCGGGGTTTGCCGGCTCCGGCGCCCAGGAGAATGCCGTGGCCGTCGGTGAGGTAGTGGGCCAGTCCGTCGTGGCTGATCAGCAGGGGCGGAGGGTGGCCGGCGTTGGTCCAGGAGAGTTCCCAGTGGCCGCCTTCCGCCTCTTCGAGCCGGGCGAAGATCATGGTGGCCATGGTCACGTCGGCGATGTGCGTGACCGCCTCGTCGAGCCGTTCGACGATCCGGCTGGGAGGTTCTTGCTGCGACCAGGCGTAGGCGCGGAGCATGTTGCGCACCTGTGCCATGCCGGCCGCCGCCTCCAGGTCATGGCCGACGACGTCCCCGACGGCCAGGGCGGTGGAGCGGTCGGACAGACGGAAGGCGTCGTACCAGTCACCACCGACCTGTGAAGCGTCGGGTGCGGGCATATAGCGGGCGATCATCTGCAACCCGGGTACGCGCGGCAGCTGGGGCAGCAGGTGGTTCTGCATGGTCTCGGCGACCTTGCGCTGACGCTGGTAGAGGCGGGCGTTGTCCAGGGCGACCGCGGCGCGGCGTGCGATGTCCTCAATCAGCGGGAGGTCCGCCGTGGTGAAGTCCCCCGCCCGGTCGGCGCGGCCCAGTGTCAGGGCACCCAGGACCTCTCGGGTACTGCGGATGGGGGCGATGGCCGCGGAGCGGATGCCGGTGACCTCGAACAGGCGGCGCTGTTCGAGCGCTATGCCGGAATCCGGTGGCCGTTGGTAGGTCTGCGGGCCGGCCAGGGTGGAGGCGACCCCGCGAAGGGCTCGGGACAGCGGCATAGGGGATTCCGCCGGGACCGGCGGCATCGGGCCCTGAAGGTCCTCACGGTGCACCAGAGTGTCGCCTTCGGCGTGGACCACGGCGGTGCGCCACACCTCGTCGCGCTCCGTGATCAAATCGATGACCACCCAGTCCGCCAGCCGCGGCACTACCAGCGCGACGAGCCGACGCAGCGCCTCGTCGACATCAAGGGTGGATGTCAGCTGTGTGGTGGTCTCCGCGAGCAGGGCCAGCCGTTCGAGCTCCGGCAGCGGCGCGGCGGCCTGCTCCGGCCACGAACCGGTTTCTGCCAGGTGGTGGGGGGTGTGAAAGAGAACGAGGGTGCCCACCTCGTCGTCGCCGAGGTAGTACGGGGTGATCAGCCACGAGACGGGCAGCAGGGAGCCGTCTCCTCGCTCGAACCAGTCCTCTTCGACCTGGGCGGTGCGCCCGGCGTGGAAGGGCTGCCGCATACGGCATCGGCTGGTCGGCAGCGGCTGGCCATGGGCGTCCCTGTGCAGCAGATCGTGCGCGTCACGGCCGACAAGATCCTCGGCGGGCCGGTTCAGCAACTGCTCGGCTCGGGCGTTGACCGCGATGATGCAGCCCTTGTCGTCCACCACATACACCGCGGTGCCGATGGCGGCCAGCGTCCCGGCCGACGCCGACTCAGCACCCCGCGGGTACCGCTCATCGACGCTCTCGGTCACCTCTGGCCCCGCCACTTGCGCCTCCTTGGTCATCTGCGTGCGCGCCACTCGCCCGCGGCCGTCCGCACGCGGTGTGCTACCCCGTTCCTGCATTCTTCCCCCGAATACCCCCTCCGCAGGTGAACCAGCCGCATCACCACAGCCAGTCATGCGACGGGTCAGCGGGACGGCGGTAGAGCCGAACCTGGGCGCGTCTTCCGTGGACGGCATACGGGTGGCGCGGGACGTCGTGGACAGGACCCGCTGGTCTCACGGCCGGGGGTTCGTGCGCCGCCAGCCCCGGCCGGCGCCGACGTCACGCCGTCCCGCTACGGAGGCGCAGCGGGGACAGACCCGGCGGACGGCGTCCGCGGCGCCGCCTGTCTCCGGGAGGATGTCGAGCCAGTCGACGCCGTGGAAGGAGGCGAGCCGCGACCGGTGGAGGGAACGGCCGCATACCGTCTGGTTGGCTCCGGGTTCCCAAGCGTGCACCTCGCCTCCGGGCAGCCAACGGCCGTCGTCCTCGTCCCACCAGCGATCGGAAGCCGCCACCCGGTAACGCCGTGCCCTTGCCACCCGGCACGAGTGCCCCTCGCGATGGGCGCCATACCTCGAACCGGCGGAAACCACCGATAATCGTACAGAACGGCATAAAATGCCCCTGATGACCCTTTCGGCAACGCCTCATCAGAGGCGCATGCCGGGGGCGTTCGCGACTGACACACCGCCCCCACTCCTCCACATCCGGGCACTCCCTCGCGCGCCTCCTTCTACTGGAGGCCCGGATTGCTCGTTTGAGCACTCCGCACCACGAGAGTGCAGTCAGGAGGCGTGCGGAAGCGACAACGGGGCACTTGGAGAGTGTCCAGAGACCACACGACCCACAGGAATGGGAACAGCGGCGATCGGACAAGCCTCAGGGCGAGGGAAGAGCCGTGGCATTGCGCATCGGGGCAGAGGAAGAATTCCACGTGGTCAACGTGGAGAGCGGCCGACTGGTGCCGCGCGCCCGGGACATACTCGAGCGGCTCGGCCGACGCGGGTTCACGACCGAGCTCCATCGGTCGGCGGTGGAGAGCAACAGTCGGGTGCACCACACGCTGGACGACCTGTACAAGGACCTGACCGGAGCCCGGCGCCGTCTGGACGCGGCGGCCTCCTCACTGGGCCTCGCGGTGGTGGCGGCCGGTACGGTCCCCCTGGCACGGATCACTTCGGGAGGCGTCACCGCCGATCCCCGTTACCGGCGCATGGCGGAGGAATACCGCAGAGTCGCCGACGAACAGCTCATCTGCAGCGCGCAGGTGCACGTCGACGTACCGGACCGGGACACCGCCGTGCGTGCCATGTGCCTGGTCTCGCCGTGGCTGCCACCGCTGCTCGCGCTGTCGGCCAGCTCACCGTTCTGGCTCGGCACGGACACCGGTTACGCGAGCTGGCGGACCATGCTGTGGCAGCGCTGGCCCACCGCAGGCCCGGCCGGTTGCTATCCGGACGCCGCCGCATACGACGCCGCGATCGAGGACCTCATCCGCTCGGGCGTCATCAGTGACGCCGGAATGGTCTACCACGACGTTCGCCCCTCCGCACACCAGCAGACGCTTGAGTTGCGGATCTGCGACGCCTGCCCCCGTGCGGAGACGGTCGTGTTGATCAGCGGGCTCTTCCGGGCGCTGGTTCAGGATGCCTGCGACCGGCGGGCCCGCGAGGGCGACCGGGCCTGCGACGGCCACCATGAGTGGCTGCGCGCCGCAGCCTGGCGGGCCGCCCGCTCCGGCCTCGAGGGAACCCTGGTCGACCCGGTCACCCGCCGCGCAGTCCCGGCCCGCACGGCCCTGCAACGAATGCTGGTCCGGCTGCGCCCGGCGCTGGAAGCGTCCGGTGACTGGGCAGTCGTGCAAGAGCTCCTGGCAGAGATCCTGGCCGCCGGCAGCGCAGCGCACCGGCTGCGGCGGGCGGCGGAGGCCGAGGACCTGCTCGCCAGCATCGACCTCATGGTCGTGGAGACCCGCGGCGCGGTCGGCCCACGGCGTCCGCACCGGCCCCGGCCCACGGCACCGGCCGCCCCAGCCCGGTCCCGGGAGGCATGGGCGGCTGACCGATGAACACCGAAAGCACGGCCCCGAGTCGGCAGACATACGGCAGTCGCCACCGGCGCGGCATGCCGGCCCCGTCACGCTCACGAACCGGGTGGGAGACTGAATGGTGAATGCCGACGGCACTGAGGAGTACGCCGTCGACGTCGGTACGTACTTCCTCGATACTCACCTCCTTATCGGGAGGCACGATGTCTTTGTGGTCGTGGGTCCGCGAACGCCTCGGGGCCACCTCGACCGAGCTCTCCGCGCCTGCCGGTACCGCAGAGGTCCATTCGGGTAGGTCGGAGGACACGGGCGGAAGGTCGCAGGACGCGGCAGCGGACCAACACAGCACGACGGGAACCACACCCAACGAAATCTTCGTGGGCCGGATCGCCGGTGACGACCCCGGCTACCTGGAGACGGGCGCCGAGAGGCGCGCTGAGGCAGACACCGAACCGGGGGGCGACTCCGAGGAATCCACACAGGGGTAAGTCAGCGGCCGATGAGGCAAGGCATCCAGCCTCGTTCCCACAGTGATGCTGAGACCGGCGGCTCGCCGGACCCTTTGCAGGGCCGAGGCGGCTACGGGAGGGGGGATTCCTTTCGTGGCAGGGGGCCGACATCGGCGTGCCGCCCGGGTCGCACGGCTGCGTGGCTTTCGCCGGGGCCCAGACCGGTGCGGGCGGCCAGGGAGTCGGCGACGGCTCCGGTCACGAAGGCGTAGACGGTCTTGTGCAGGACATCCACCAACAGTTCCTTGCGGAGCCAGGTCTGCGGTGGGGCACCCACTCCGGTGGCGTTCTCCAGGATCTGGTCGTTGGTGAGCCGTACGACGGCGAACTTCGCCGAGGACAGCGGACCTCGGAGGCCGGCGTGTGCCATCACGGAGCGCAGGATGCCCAGCACCGCTGCCTGCCCGTAGTGCATGGTCCAGTTCATCGCCAGCGGCTGCCGACCCGGCCGTTCAGCCCTGCCGGTCAGGCGTTCGAGGACCCGCGCCGGAACATGGGAGTCAGGACGGCCCGTGACGCGTTGCTCGATCTTCTCCCCCAACGTCATCGCCAGGCCGCCGACCGTTCCAGCAAGAAGGCCCTGCCACAGCGCGCGCTTCATCACGTCGCAACAGGTACCCGTCCACGTCCGGTCCTGCACCACGCGTCACGCACAACCCCCCGGATGGTCGGGGAACCGACGCTTGCCGAAGACCACGGTCGGCGACGAGCGTGCGGTGCCGTGGTCGCGGGGCGGGCCGCCAGGTGGCGACCAGGGCGGCGGCCAGCAGCAGCTCGGCGATGTCACCGCCGTAGTACATGATTTCCGCGCCGCCCCGGACCTGGTCGACGGGCGCCTGGATGTCGACCCGGAAGCCGCCGTACATCAGCTGGGCGATCACCGCGTGCACGGCGATCGCCGCACCCAGGCAGACCAGGCGGGCCCGTACCCCCGGGCGTGCGGGCGCGGGATCCGGCCCGGCGATGACATGGGCGAACAGGCACCCGGACAGCAGGAAGTGGGCGTGCAGCACCCAGTGGTCCGCAGGGTTGCCCGCGGCCGCGTTGTACAGCGGGGTGAAGTAGAGCACTGCCGGACTGCCGCTGGACAGCAGCAGCGCCACGGCCGGGTGAGCGAGTACCCGGGCGGGCCGGCTGTGGAGTACAGCCGTCAGCTGCCTGCCCCGCGCGGCGGGCAGGGTGCGCAGCAGCAGGGTGACGGGAGCGCCGAGGACGAGGCCCAGCGGCGCGTACATGCCGACGAGCATGTGCTGGGCCATGTGGCCGCGGAAGTCGGCGTGGGCGAACGGGGCGAGCGGCGGCACCCATGCCACCCCGAGCAGAACCATGCCGGCCAGGAAGACGGCCGTCCGCCACCACCCCCAGCCCTGGACCGGATTGCGGCGGCGGGCTCGGTCAGCCAGATGCAGATAGAGACCGGCGGCGAGCAGCAGTGCGAGGACGGGCACCGCCGTCTCCAGCAGGCCGGCACCGGTGGCCTGGCCGTCCATCGGCATGGCGGGGTCCATCAGGTCCTCCGCGGTTCATGGGCGCCGGTGGCGGGGGGATCGGGGTCGAAGGGCTGACCGCTGCGCTGCAGGACGTAGCCGCCGATGAGCAGGAGCAGGCCCAGGAGGAGGAAGCCCATGTCCCACCAGATCCGGTAAGGGCCCCCGTGGACGTGGTGAATGCCGAGGATCTGGTGGTCGAGGAGTCCTTCGACGATGTTGAACAGGCCCCAGCCGGCCAGCATCCAGCCCCACAGGACACGGGAGGTCCACACTCGGCGCCGGTTGTACGTGATGCGGGAGTACAGGATGGCCAGGCCCAGCAGGACTGCCAGCCAGCAGACGGTGTGGAAAATGCCGTCCCACACGGTGTTCATCTCAAGGCCGGAGACGGTGTGGGGGTTGTAGTACTTCACGCCGATGCGGTCGTCGTCGGTGCTGCTGAGCATGTGGTGCCACTGCAGGAGCTGGTGCAGCAGGATGCCGTCGACGAAGCCGCCCATCCCCACGCCGAGCACGATGCCCGGCAGCTGAAGACTCATGGGGGGCGTGCCCAACCGGGTCTCTCCAGTGGTGGTGGCCACAGTATTCCTCCGTCGTCGGCGCACTTTCGGGTCCTCGACCCCGGACCACACGCGTTCCCCACTGAGCGCCCGACAGCAGACCACTGGCCGGTTCGGCCTGAAACCGCTGTGCCCAGCTGCCCGCAACGGACGGCATGCCCTGTCGCTGAGTCAGGGTCGAGCGGCGCTTCCGCATGAGGACATCGCCGCTCGGGCCCGCTGTTCGGCGGCAGTGCGGGTCCTCATACCCTGCCCGCCCACCGCTGGACATCGGGTCCCCAATCCGGGGACCCGACCGACGACGCCGATGTACCGAAATTCACCGAACTGTGTCCTGCGTCAGTACCTCTGGTCCTGTTGCACCGCCCCGTGCGAGGCCGGGCCCCGGGGACTCAGTCCTTGCTCATGGCTTTGCGCACGGCGTCTTTGGTGCGGTCCACGAGAGCCGCGACCGGTCCGAGGGCCACGTTGGCCACGGCGGACTCGACTCCTGGATGCGGCCGGGTGGGAGCCACGGCCTCGGCGGCCTTGATGACGTTGGCCATGGCAGCGAGGCTGGTGGGGTCGGCGCTGCGGCGAATGTGGGTGAACTCGTAGCGTTCCTCCGCGCGGGCGTGCTCCTGCACGTCCGCGCGCAGTGCCCTCAGCCGTGGCAGGAACTCCGGGTCGTCGGTGTCCATGGCGTCGAGGTCCGCGAGGGTCTCCTTGGCGGCTCGCTCCTCGGCGAGGCGATCGTCCACGACCTGGTCGCCGCCGGACAGAGCGCGCCGGGCGAAGGGATGGATGACCTCCTCCTCGGCGGTCTCGTGCACGGCGAGCAGCCGCACCAGGCGCCGGAAGGCATCGCGGCGTTCCTCGCCCGCACTTTGTTCGACCTCGTCGAAGAGGTTGCGGATGTCGCCGTGCTGGCGCATGAGCAGGGCGATGACGTCGGCATCCTTGGCGTGGTCGTCGCCGGCCTGCGGGGTGTTGAGGTCGGACATGTGGGGCAGCCTCACTTCTCGCGCATGGCGGGGTCGGGGTGCTCGCCCTCGGACTGCACGCGGTACTCGCGGCCGAACATCTCCTCGTGCTCCGCCATGACCCGCTCGCTCGGGGGCTCCTCGCCGCCGTGGATCTGTTCCTGCATCCGTTCGAACCGCTCGTGGGCCTCGCGCACGTAGCCAGCGCCCAGCGTGGTCAGGTCCATCTGCGTGTCCAGCAGCTCGCGCAGGTATTGCTTGTTCGGCTCGAAGGTGAGCACGTTCGGCAGTTCGGGCGCCAGGATCTCCTGGGGCTCGCGGCCATCATGACGGCGCATCAGGTCACAGGCGGTGTGCAGGTGCTCCAGCTCCATGTTGAGGTGCAGCTCCCAGATCGCCTTGACCTTGGGGTCGCTCTCCTGCTCCATGAAGGAGTAGTACAAGTAGCACTCGTTGTACTCGTGGTTGACCAACTGCTCCCACCAGGTCTCACCCGGGTCGACGAGGGACTCGTAGTGGGTGACGTGTTCCTCCTCGATCAGACCGATCTCCTGGTAGAGCTGACGGGCGATCGGCTCCATGTAGGTGGGGCCGGTGTTCATGTAGAAATTCATCGTCTGCTGCTCCGCCGACATGATCGTCAAAGCGTGCAGTTTCGACAGCGGGTCGGTGGCGTCCTTGTCATAGGGATCGCGCACGTTGTCGACCGGGTCGCGGTGGTGGAACTTCGTGGGGCGGCCCGGCATGACCTCGGTCAGATTGTCGACGATCGACTCCGCCTTGCGGTGCTCGATCATCTCGTACAGGTTCGCGTACCGGTACAGATGGTCGAAGTCCTCCAGCACACCGAACTGGTACGCCTGCTTCAGGTACGGGTCCGGCTCCATCCGCGCCACCCACGCCGTCAGATCCACCGCAACCTGCTCATAGGCGATCGTCGTCTCCAGCACCGACGACACGCCGGGCAGCAACCAGTTCACGGCCTTCTGCTGCTGAGCCTCGATATAGCGGGTGCGCGCGAGCTGCCGCTTCACCTCGGGGTCGATCGTGTTGCGGGCGAGTTGGTGGCTGAAGAGGATGGCCTCGACCTCGATGCCGTTCATCGTGATGATCCGGCACCGGGTGTACGGGTCGCAGTGGTCGGGGTCGATCGGCTCCACATTCAGCTCACGCCAGTTGCGCAGCTGACGGTCCAGCGGGATGCCCCGCTGCTCGAGCGGATTGAAGGTCATGGGGGGTGCCTCCAGGGGAGGGGAGGAATGCGTTCACGCGCGGGTGCCCCGCGACGGGCGGTCAGCACAACGAGTTTGTCCAGAGCCGATACGTTGCAGCCAGGGCTCGCGTCACGGAGCCGCATGGTTCCCTCTGTTGGCTCAGCCGGCACTACAGGGACGACTGGGTCTGCGTGCGTGACGGTCGGCCGGATCCCGGCGTAGACCGGTCCCGGAACGGTCGCGTCGAGCAGGCGGCACACACGCCTGCGCGCTCTCAACCCGGCGAGCAGTCTCGCCGGGCAGAGGGCGCCGGGTCGATCCGTATCGTCGCGGCGTGTGCCGCGGGGCTCGCGACGAGGGCGCCGGCCGCCTGTCCGTACTTGTTCCGGTAGGCGGCGTCGATCTCGTAAGCGGGCCTGGTGTCACGGGTTTCCAGGAGGACGTCGCGGGTGACGGCCCCCACCCGGATCTGTCCGTGGCTGTGCTTCTGCGCCGCCTGGTACCAGCGGGAGCGGACTCCCCGGTAGGCGCGGACATACAGTTCGCCGCGGACCAGGACCATACCGATCTCCACGCCGGGGTGACCGTCGTCCCCGGCGGTCAGGACGAGGGATTCGGACGCGGTGAGAAGGGCGAGATCTTCGGGTGTCCAGGTGGTCACTGCGTCAAGTCCTCCGTCCGGTCGGTGCTCGGTTGCCGGGTGGTCCATGAGGTGAGAATGCGAAGGGCGTCGTGGGAAGGGCTGCCGGGTTCGGCGGTCAGGATCATCAGGCGCTGCCCGGAGCCGTCGGGACTGGTCCAGGTGTCGCAGTCGAGGGTGAGCTCGCCCACCAGGTGGTGGCGGTAGTGCTTGGCGCCGTAACTGGCGCTGTTGACGCGGTGTTCGGCCCACCAGGTGCGGAAGTCGGGTTCCTGAAGGGACAGTTCGCCGACGAGCTGGGCGAGGTCGGGATCGTCGGGGTCGGCCGCGGCCTCCATGCGCAGCGCGGCGACGGCTTCCCGGGCGTCGTGGGCCCAGTCCTGGTGCAGCTGCCGGACCACCGGGTCCGTGAACAGCAGCCGCATGTAGTTGCGCCGGTGGGCCGGTATGGCCGCGAAGTCGGTGTAGAGGGCTACGGCGGCGGGGTTCCAGGCCAGGATGTCCAGGCGTTTGCCGAGGACGAGCGCGGGGGTCTCGGTGAGCTGGTCGAGCAGACGCCGCATGGCGGGACGCAGGCGTTGGGCGGGCCGACGGCGGCGTGGGCGGGCATCGCTTCGGCCGGCGAGTTCGTAGAGGTAGCTCTGCTGGTCGTCGTCGAGGCGCAGGGCGCGGGCTAGGGTGGCGAGCACGGGTACGGATGCCCGGACGCGGCCCTGTTCCAGCCGTGTGTAGTAGTCCACGCTGATGGCGGCGAGCTGGGCGGTCTCCTCGCGGCGCAGTCCGGCGACTTTGCGGGCGGAGTCCGTCTCGGCAAGGCCGCACTCCCGCGGTGTCAGCTGGGCCCGGCGGGCCTTGAGGAAGGCTCCCAGCGCCCGGGAGTCGGAGTCTGAAGTCATGCTCTCAGTGTCCGTGCTTTGCGACGACCACGGCACATGTGTGAGGGGGCAAGTTCTTTCCCAGGCAGAAACCTGGCTCTCCCACTCGTGTGGAGACTGACGGAACGTGGATGTGTGCCCGGCAGGGTGCGGGCCCCGGGTCCGCGGCTCGGGTGCGTCACGACACGTCTTCACCGTCTCAAAGGGAGAGTCCCTCATGGCCAGGACCACCGTCAGCTTCGACAGCGCCGGCATCCCGCTCGCCGGCCACCTCTACATCCCCGACGCGCCGGCGTCGGGTCCGCGGCCGGCGCTCGTGGTCGGTCACCCGGGCACCAGTGTGAAGGAACAGACTTCCGGCACGTACGCGCAGCTGATGGCCGAGCGGGGTTTCGTCGCCCTCGCCTTCGACGCCGCGTACCAGGGTGAGTCCGGCGGTCTGCCGCGGGGCCTGGAGGACCCCGCCCAGCGGGTGGAGGACTTCAAGGCGGCCGTCTCCTACCTCACCACTCTCGACGAGGTCGACGCCGACCGGATCGGTCTGCTGGGTATCTGCGCGTCCGGCAGTTACTCGCTGGCCGCCACCGGCGGTGACCACCGCGTCAAGGCAGTGGCCACCGTGTCCACCGCTGAGCCCGCCCGCCAGTTCCGTCTCGGCGCCGACGGCACCCAGGACCCGGCCGTCTTCCAGGCCCTGCTGGACGCCGCCGCAGCGGCCCGCAGCGCCGCCGCACACGGCGAGGACCCCGGCACGATGACCATGTTCCCGGAGACCGCGGAGCAGGCCCGCGCGCTCGGCGGCCAGCACGGCGTCGAAGGCTTCGAGTACTACTGCACGCCGCGCGGCGAACACGAGCGCTCCGCGAAGACCCTCGCCTGGGAGAGCATCGACAGGATGGCCTTCCACGACGCCTTCTTCGCCGTCCCCCTGATCGGCCCCCGCCCCATCCTCCAGATCATCGGCGATCGCGCCGTCACCGCCTGGATGGCCGTCGAGGCCCACCAGCGCGCCACCGGCCCCAAGGAGATCCACTGGATCGAGGGCGCCAGCCACGTCGACCTCTACGACAAGAAGCAGTACATCGACCCCGCGGTCGACAAGCTCACCGACTACTTCACCACCCACCTCACCATCGACTGATGAGCATTCCGCGACGGGTAAAGGCCTCCGCCCTGGACCAGGGTCTTCGCGGTCGCTCTGCTCTTCTGCAGGCGTGACCGGTTGCGTGCTGCGGGTCTGGCGGTGGCCCTGCTTCCCTGGCTGCCGGCCCGCTCCGAGGTCATGTGCCCATTCCCGGCACGTCCAAGGTCACTGACCTGGAGGACGACCGCGGACGTACTCGGCTTCAGGAGTCGGTGGCGGCCGGGCCGGTGGTCAGTGGTGGGCGGCGTTCGCGTACCGGGCTGGCGGACTCCAGGAGCGATGCCAGCCGGAGCAGCACGTCCTCGGCGTACCAGGTGGCGACGAGTTGGACGCCTGTCGGCAAGCCGTCTGCCGTTGAGCCCCTCCGAAGCCGCCCTCGCCCGGCTCTGCTGACGCACGCCGGCCGGGGTGCCCTGTTCAGCAGCACGGCTTCGCCTCCCCGGACGACCCACCACGGAGCACCCCCGCGAGACGAGCGACCCCGGTGCGGCCTCAACGCGGAGGCGGGCGCGGAAGCCGGCGCCGCACCCGGCGCTGTGCATCACGCAGAACGTCCCGTCCCTGCCGGGCCATGAGATGTGGAGCGGCCCGCACAAGGAGGATGATCAACAGGGTGGGCAGGAGCAAGACGAGCAGGATCACGGACTTCTCCGGTTCGGCCGGTTCTTGGCACCTGATCGGGCCGCTCTCAGGATGCGGTCGAGTACCGGAGCGTGCATGTCGACGAGGGCCGTACGCAGCGGCAACGTCGGCCGAAATCACCGGACCACGCACACCACGAGCCGATATCACCTACGGCCACCCCCGTACGGCGCCGCTGTGCCGTAGACGGCCTCACTGTGTGCTTCACACTCGACGGCACCGACGACCGACGCCTTGAACGGAGCGGGCCGCACGCTGCCGGCGGCAAGCGTTGCCCGATGCCGACCTTGGTGACGGTTCGTGCTTCCGGGGTCACGCACTGATGCCGTCTTTCTTGCCGCAATCAGAACCGGTCAGAAAAACTGCCAAAACGGGCACAATCGGGCGGTAAACGGTATAAAGTGGGCATCGCGTAGGGAAGACGCGCACCCACCGCCGACAGCCTCGATGCCAGGAGACCGCATGATCCACGGAGCGAAAGCTCCCGAGCCCAACCCCCGCGCCGACGCTGCTTCCGCCCTCGGCTGTGAAGTATGCAACGGCTGGGGCAGTGTGATCACCCACTGGGGCCACCACGAACTGTGCTCCACCTGCCAGCCCCACGCCGACCGAGAGGACGACGACACCGGCACCGCACCCCAGGCCACATCGCAGCTGCGAAACCGGCGCCCATGACCAGCGGTGAAGAGGGTGACGACCGACCCCGGGCCGTCCGGCTCAGGGCTCCGCGGACGCGGGCGATCCTCACCCACGGGGGTGAACCGCCCCTCCCCCGGTTCCTGCCTCTACGCCGGCGGTGGACCGGCGTGGGAGGCGAGCAGCCATGCGACGATGGTGCGCCAGCGATCGGGCTGGTCGGCGTCGGCGGCCCGACGAGATAGACCCCCTCGACGAGGTCATGGGACCGCAGACCGTTCTGGGCGGCGAAGGAGCCCACGGCGGCGCAGGTGGGGTCGAGGTCGTCGTGCGGACCGCAGCGGGTGGCGACGGCGGCGGTCCGCCGGGGCAGTTGGACTTTCCTCACGGTGGCCGGTGCACCTGGTCGCAGCGGCGGCTCGGCCGGGAGGTAGACGGTGGCGCGGCCGTGGCCCTCGGTGAAGAGCCTGTGCTCGTACCGGCCACCCGGCGGGAGCACCGGGCGCGCCATGCACACCATGCGAATCGCCGTCGCCGGTGCGACCGGGACCATCGGGGCCCTCACCGTGGCCGCCCTGGAAGGGGCCGGACACGACGTCGTGCGCATCAGCCGCTCGCTCGGTGTCGACCTGTCGACCGGCGAGGCCTTGGCGCCGCCCTGGCCGGCGTGGAGGCCCTCGTCGCCCGGCGCACGCACGACGCGCGCGGCCACGCAGTGAAACTCGTGCCGACGTGGTCGTCGGTGCACGGCGTGGAGATGGCCGGTGACGTGCTCCTGCCCAGCGAGGACGGACGCATCGCACCGACCACTTTCGACGAGTGGCTCGCGCAGCAACGGTGAAGAACGGGGCAGGCCGCCCTACCCCCGGCGGGGACTTCCGCTCTGACGCCCGCCGCGCTCGCTCCGGCGATGGGAGGATCACCGTGCCACCGCGCTGTTCGAGGAGGGGTCCGAGGTGCCGTCCGCCGAGCTGAAGCACACGTTCCAGATCGCCGCGCCGCCGGAGGAGGTCTTCGCGCACCTGGCCGAACCGTCGCACTACATCGGCCTGTCGCCACTCCTCGTCGCCGTCCGCGACGTGCAGCGCAGCGGGGGGACCGTGCACTACACGGCCGTGGAGCGCTTCCGGTTCCTGGGCGTCCTGCGGCACGACAACATCATCGACGTCACGCTCGTCGCCGTCCCGGACGGTCTCCCGCACTCCGCCGAGATCTCCGGCGAGGTCCGCAGCCCCGGCCGGGTCCGCATGAGCTACCGCTTCGCCATCGACCATCACGAGGTCGGCAGCGTCGTCACCGACACCCTGCGTCTGCGGACGCCCCCGGGTCTGCTGCGCTTCGCCGCCTCCCAGGCGGGCGCGGTCCAGCAGGCCCGGGCCCGGGTTCTGTCGGCCCGCCTGGCGCGGTCGGCCTGACGGCCTCCCGGCGGGCCGCCCCCGGTGGGCCCCGTACACGTGGCCCGCGCGGCAAGGGCACGACACGTCCCGTCACCGTGCGAACTGCTACCGGTCGTCGACCTCGCAGGTCGTACGCGACCGGCCCCGCCGCCGGCAACGCATGCACCGTCACGGGTGACAACACGGTGAGCAAGCGCTTAGATAGCCACGGACGTGTACCGCGCAAGGATGGAGGCTCCGTTGCTGTTCGCATCCGTCGACGAGGTCTCCGCGCGCCTCGCCGAGACCGGGTATCTGGCGTCGCCAGCGGTGGCCACGACGGTCTTCCTCGCCGACCGGCTCGGCAAGCCGCTGCTGGTGGAGGGTCCCGCCGGGGTCGGCAAGACCGAACTCGCCAAGGCCGTCGCGCAGGTCGCCGGGGCACGGCTGGTCCGGTTGCAGTGCTACGAAGGCATCGACGAGTCGCGGGCGTTGTATGAGTGGAACCACGCCAAACAGCTGCTGCGCATCAGCGCGGGCCGTGACGAAGCGTGGGACGAGACGCGCACGGACATCTTCAGCGAGGAGTTCCTGCTGGCGCGTCCGCTGCTGACTGCCATCCGCGGGGACGAACCGAAGGTGCTGCTGATCGACGAGACGGACAAGGCGGACGTCGAGGTGGAGGGCCTGCTCCTGGAGGTGCTCAGCGATTTCCAGGTCACCGTCCCCGAACTGGGCACGATCACTGCGGCCAGGCGCCCCTTCGTGGTGCTCACCTCGAACGCGAGCCGCGAGCTGTCGGAGGCGCTGCGCCGCCGCTGCCTCTTCCTGCACATCGGCTTCCCGGACGAGGAGTTGGAGCATCGCATCGTCCGGCTCAAGGTTCCGGGCCTCGACGAGGCGCTGGCCGAGTCCCTGGTGCGGGTGGTCAGGGCGCTGCGTGAGATGGACCTGCGTAAGGTTCCCTCGGTCGCCGAGACGATCGACTGGGCGCGCACCCTGCTCGCCCTCGGCGCCGGCACGCTCGAGGAGACCGTCGTGCGCGAGACCCTCGGCGTGGTCCTCAAGCATCAGGAGGATGTCCTCAAGGCGGCGTCGAAGCTCGACCTGGATGCCGTGTGAGCGCCTCCGCACCGGCGACCGGTGTCCCCGAGCGGCTGACGGGTCTGGTCGACGCGCTGCGTTCGCACGGCATAGGGATCGGCACGGGCGAGACCCTGGATGCCGCGCGGGTGGTGGAAGTACTCGGCCTGGCGGACCGCGCGTTGCTGCGTGAGGGGCTGGCGGCCGGCCTGCTGCACACCGAGGGCCAGCGGCGGGTGTTCGACGCCGTCTTCGATGTGTACTTCCCGGCTCGCGTCGGGGTCCACGCCACCGAAGCTCCTGCGGACCGGGAGGGACTGCGGAACCGGCTCGCGGAGGCACTGGCAGCCAACGACCGAGGGACGATGGCGCAGTTGGCGGCTGAGGCGGTGGACGGCTTCGGCGGGTACGGATCATCGCCGGAGTCGGACGGCTGGTCGTCGTACCAGACCCTCGAGCGGCTCCGCCCGCAGACGCTGCTGGCGCGCGTCCGCGACGGCATCCGGGCTCAGGAAGCAGAGGCGGGGTTCACCGACCGGCTGCTCGAGGACGAGATCCGCAGGCGCATCCAAGTTTTCCGTGAGCAGGTGGCCGCGGAGGCGCGGCGCCGTGTCGCCGAGCGGCGCGGCCGGGACGAGATCGCGCGTCGGGCCGTGGCCACCACGGCGGACCGGGTCGATTTCCTGTCCGCCGGGCGGGATCAACTCGCCGAGTTGCGCAGGATCGTTCAGCCGCTCGCACGCAAACTTGCCACCCGGCTCGCCGCGCGCCGCAGGCGCGCCGCCCGCGGCACCATCGACCTGCGGCGCACCTTGCGCGGGTCGCTGTCGACGGGCGGTGTGCCGATACGGCCCGTGCTGCGCCGGCGCCGTCCCGTCCGGCCCGAGCTGGTGCTGCTGTGCGATGTCTCGGGTTCGGTGCAGGGGTTCTCGGACTTCACGATGCTGCTGGTGCAAGCACTGCATGACCAGTTCAGCAAGGTACGGGTCTTCGCCTTCGTCAATCAGATCGACGAGGTGACGAGGATGCTGGTGCACGGCGCGGCCGATCCCGGCGCTCTGGGCGCCCGGATCCGCTCGGAAGCGGCACTGACGGGCTGGCACGGCAGCAGCGACTACGGAACCGCATTCGGCGAGTTCACCGAGCGGTACGGCGACGCCGTGGGCTCGCGCACCACTGTGTTCGTCCTGGGCGATGCCCGGACTAACATGGCTGATCCGAATCTGCCGACTGTGCGGCACATCGCCCAGCGAGCCCGCTGCGTCTACTGGCTGAACCCCGAGCCGCGCTCCCAGTGGGGCACGGGTGACTCGGCGGCACCGGCCTACGCCGATGTCGTCGAGATGTACGAGTGCCGCAACGCGAGGCAGCTCAGCGCGCTCATCGCCCGGCTGCTGCCGGTCTGACCAGCGTCACGCGGCGAGCACCGGGCCGAAGTCCCGGTGCTTCTCCGTCAGCAGGTACTCGCCGTCACGACGGCAGTGTCCAGCTCTGGTTGGCCGCGCCGGTGCACGACCAGATCTGCAGCCGGGTGCCGTTGGCGGAGCTGGGACCGGTGGCATCCAGACACTTCCCGGACTGCGGGTTCACCAGCGAACCGGCCGTGCCGCGCTGCCACTTCTGCGCGCCGGAGCCGTTGCAGTCGTACAGCTGCACCTTGGTGCCGTTTGCCGTACCGCCCGAGGTGATGTCCATGCACTTGCCGAGCGCCTGCAGGGTGCCGTCGCCGGCCACCGTCCAGTTCTGCGCGCTCGTTCCGTTGCAGTCGTACAGCTGCACCGCCGTGCCGTTGGCGCTGCCGGCACCGGCCACGTCCACACACTAGCCGCCGTAGCCGTGGATCGGCCCGGTGGGGGGCGGCGGGGTGACCGGGCCCGACTGTCCGCCCAGCCAGCGCAGGCCGTGGAGGAGCAACTGGTTCTGCTGGGCGCTGGCGAAGGTCGAGGACAGGGTGGTGTTGGTGGAGTAGTCCATCGCGTTGTGGCCGAAGTTGGCGTAGATCATCTTGTAGTTCCGGTTGGACCAGATGATCGGGTAGTAGCCGCCGGACCAGGACTGGCCGGGGTCCGTGCCGACCGGGAACGTGGAGGAATCCATCGACGCCAGGATGTCGATCGCCGGGTTCTGCCGCAGGTCGTACTGCCAGCTGTACCACTCGCTGACCGAGGAGGTGATCGTGGCGGGCAGGCCCGCCGTCGCCGGGTGGGTGGGGTCGTCGATCCTGAGCGTCTCGGCGGTCGGCCCCCAGGTGTTGGTCTGGAAGGTGCCCGTTCCCAGGAGAGTGTTGTGGTACCAGGGCCAGTCGCTGCTGTCGGTGTTGAAAGCCGAGACGTGGAAACCCAGGAAGCCGCCGCCGTTGTTCATGTACGTCTGGAACGCCGACTGCTGCGCGGCGGTGTGGGGGTAGTTGTCGAGGAACATCACCACCTGGTAGTCGGCCAGGTTGGCGGTGTTCAGCTGGTTCCAGTCGTTCGTCGCGGTGTACGAGAAGCCGTACTGCGCGGCGGCCTGAGGAAACCAGGAGTTGGCCTCGTGGACGAAGCTGATGTGCGCCGCGTCGTACGTCCCGTCGTAGAAGGCGATCACCTTGAAGGCGGGCGCCGCCTGCGCGGCGTGCGCCGGACCCGCCTGCAGGCCGAGCAGCACGGCGAACAGCGCCAACAACCGTGGCAGGGTCCGGGACCACCGGCGGGCGGTGCGAGGTCTGAACATGTGGGGCCGCTTCCTCGTGCTGGGGAGGAATGGGGACCTGCGCCCAACCACTGCATTCCCTACGTCTAGCGCATGCCCATGTCAATGGTCCAGACCTAGTTGCAGCGCGTCGGGACGGCCACGCAGGCGGAGTCGCGGTCGACGGCACGACGGTGAGCGGGGGGACCGGCCGTCGGCCACGGCCGGAACCGCGTCACGTGCCTCCGGCAGTGGCATGCTGGGGAAGCAGATCATCCAGTCGAGTGGGGAGAGTACAGCGGCGTGAAGGCAGCGGGACGGCCGGTCGCAGCACGGCTGCGGGATCGCATCACCGCGTCGGACCCCGGGCTGCTCAGACTCGCCGCCGGGTCGCGGACGGCGGGCGCGATCGCTCTGACCCTGGCCGTGCTCGCCGTGCTGCGCGCCCCCCTGCCGCATCTGGTGGCCGGCGCGATCGCGGCCATGGTGGCCACCTTCGTCATCCGGGAGAAGCAGCGCGGCCGGCAGGCCGTCACGCTCGCCCTGGGTCTGCCGGTGGCCCTGGCGTCCGTGTCCCTGGGGGCGCTGCTGAATGCGTACGTCGTGGCCGGGGATGTGTTCTTCGTCCTCCTGATCTTCTGCGCGGTCTACAGCCGCCGGTTCGGTGACCGGGGCACCGCGCTGGGGCTGATCGGCTTCCAGATGTACTTCCTGTCGTTGTTCGTCGGCGCCACACTCTCGACGCTGCCGCGGCTGTACGGCGTCATCGCGCTCGCGTTCGCCTGCAGCGCCTTCGTACGGTTCCTGGTCGTGTACGAGACGCCCGCGGGCATCCTGCAACGACTGCGCGACGCCTTCCGCGTGCGCCTCGCCCAGCTCGTGTCGGCGCAGCTGGAGCTGTTGGACGCGGGTCCCGACGACGCGGACAAGGCTCTGGAGGAGGTGCGAGAGGGCACCGCACGGCTGCACGAGACGGCCATGATGATCCAGGGCCGGCTGCACGACGGGACATCCGACGAAGCCGTGGCGCAGGTGCTGCAGCGCCGGATCGCGGACGCCGAGATCGCCGCCGAGCGGCTCGGGCTGCTGCTGCTGAACGCCCGCAGTGCCGAGCGGGCGGACACACTCACCCTGCACCTGCCCGGCGCGCACGTGCCCCCGGGCGGCCACCTGCCGGTGCGGGACGAGGCGATCGACACGCTCCGCCGCGAACTACAGGCGCTCCGCCTGCTCCTGCTGCGGCCCGTCGGGCAGCGCGGCGGGACGGGAGTGGCCCATGTGCGCAACCGGCTGCTCGGCTACCGGGACGAGGAGAACCTGCCGTCGGCGTCGAGAGCCGTGCAGGACGTCTTCCGGGGCATCGGCGAGGCCGCGCGGGCCGTGCTGGGGCTCAGGGTCGCGCTGGAGGAAGCGCAGGACGAGTCCGACGACACGCCCGCGACGACGCGCTCGAGGGAGGAGCTGGACGCCGAGAACGCCGCCATCGAGGGCGCCCAGGAGAGCGAGCGCGAGACACAGCAGGAGCCGAGGGGGCTGCGGCGGCCCACCACGCGTGCGGCAGTGCAGGTTTCCGTGGGCTCGGCCCTGGCCATCGTCGGTGGCGAGTTCCTCTCCAGCCATCGCTGGTACTGGGCGGTGCTGACCTGCTGGATCGTCTTCATGAACACCTCGTCGACGGGCGAGGTCCTGGTCAAGGGCTACCGCCGTCTGGTGGGCACCGTCCTCGGTGTCGTGGCCGGCATCGTCCTGGCGGGGCTGGTGGGGCACCACACGTGGACGGCGCTGGGGCTGGTGTTGCTGTGCGTCTTCGCGATGTTCTACACGGCCCCGCTGTCGTACACACTGATGTCGTTCTTCGTGACCGCGGCGCTGGGTCTGCTGTACACGCTGCTGCACACCTACAGCCTGTCGGTGCTGGTACTGCGCGTGGAGGAGACGGCGCTCGGCGCGGCCTGCGGGATCGTCGCGGCGGCAATGGTGCTTCCGGTGGCCACGGACCGCCGCACGAACGAGCTGCTCGCCACTGTGCTGGAGCGGCTCGCCGACGTCACCGACGCCGCCGTCGACCAGCTCAGCGGCGGGCCCGGGGCAGGTCTGCTCGACAAGGCGCGCGACCTGGACGAGGCACTCGGCGACCTGCGGGCGGCCACGCAGCCGCTGACCCACCCGATCACACCGCTGCGGGCGCGGCGGAACACGGCCCAGTACGTGGTCGCGGTCCTGGAGACATGTGCCTACCACGCGCGTTCCCTGGCCGCGACCGCCGAGCTCGTGGCCACCCATCCCTCGATCGCGGCGGATCCGCGGCTGCGCCGGGCATGTGACCGCATCACGGACAACATCGCGGCCATCAGCGCGCATGTGGCGGACCAACACGCCACCGACGAGGTCGAGACGGGACCGAGCATCGCCTCCCTGCTGGTGTCCGACACGGCCGGCGCACCGCGGTACGGGCGGATCACCGACCGGGTGCTGCGGCACCTGCAGCGCCTGGACGAGGCGGTCGTCGGCCTGGCCCGCCCACTGAGAGTGCCGGTGGCCGCGCGAAAGCGGTGACGGGCGGCGCCTTTCGGGACGGCTCCCCGGTGGTGCGGCGGTTTCCCCGACTGCGCGGGCGACGGCCTCCAGCGGACCGCCTCGGCCGTGGCCCTGGCCGCCTCCCGATCCGCCTGACCACCACGCTCGCCCGACACCGGTACCCACCGCGATGGGCGTCCCGCCGACGCCTCACCCACGGCTGCTCACGAACAGGCTCTGTACGCTGCGGCCGATCGCACCCCGGGGGTCATGGAGTGCGGCCTCGGCCATCCCCAGTCCGTCGGCGTCGATGCTGGTACGGGCGTCGAGGCAGACCCATTCGCCGATGGGATGCCGGTGCAGGTGTACGGTCAGGTCGGGGTTGATGAACACGTGCGTGGCGAAGTCCAGCACGTTGCTCAGGCCGTTACCGGAGTCGGCGGCCACCAGGACACGGTCCGAGGGCATGGTTTTCTCCCCGGCCACCACGGGGACGCGCATCCTCATCCAGCAGGTCGCAGGCCCGCGCTCCAGGAAGGAACCTGCTGCGAAGCGGCATTCCATGGCCGTGTGGTAACCCATGTCCCAGGGCACCGGGAAGAACGGCTCCTGACGGGAGGCTTCGGGAGCCGGTACGGCGAGAGACTCACTCGTGGCCGGCACGGACCCGGGGACGGTACGAATCCGCAGTGCCCTGGCCCGCATCACCTCCTCCCCCGATTCGGCTGTCAGGGCGGCCTCGACGAACTCCACACTGCGCCCCTCCTTCACCAGACGGGTGGTCACGGACAGCGGACGCAACGGCACCGGACGGGGAATCTCAAAGGTGATCCGGGCAAGACGCATGTCTTCGCGGGCGCCCGGACGCAACTGCACGGCTCGGCCGAGCAGGGCAGCGGGTGGCCCGGCGTGCTGGCAGTGCGCATCCCAGGGGCCCCGGGTGTAGGCCGTGGGAACGAAGCGCTCTTCCGCCACCTGCTCGAAGAACGCCTCGGCATCGCTGATCCGGCTGACCACCGTTCCGCCTTCCTCCGGCCGCTTGGGCCGACTGATTGCCTTCGACAGCGGGTGGGGGTTCCCGCGCCGCGGCCGATGTGACGGGCGCTGTACTGTCCACGGGCCGGAGCCGGACGGTCCTCGCCCGCCGTGCGGCCTGCCGCGGTCGCAGGCCGGTCAGGAGACACGGGCCGACTGTTTGGAGCGTCGATTCCCGAGCGCGCCCAGCATGACCTTCTCCGTGTCACGCAGATACTTCTCCGCTGCCCGCTCCGCGTCCTGCGGCCTGCGGTCGATCACGGCCCGCACCAGCGGGCCGAGTTGGGCAGCCGCCTTGGCCGGGTCCTCGAAGGGCGCAACAGCAGGTACACCCTGTTGCCGGTGGACCGAGCCGGCTCACGGCGGACTTCCACATCGGCGAGCTGAGCGGCGACGGCGTCGACTCCGCTCCGAGGGCTGGAGACACCCCGGGGGCGGGTCCCACTGAAGATGGCGTCGCGCAGCCGGGCCTCCAGGAGGTCGACCCCCGTCTGACGCCGGATGCTCTCTGCCGCCACGGACCATCTCCACTGCGCTCATGGACCAGTGGCTCAGCCACTGCGAGCACGCTAAGCAGTGGCACGACGCCTGGTCAAGGCCCCACTTGTCGCCCGCCACCGTGTGAACTGACAGGATGGGACCGGCCCCGCTGTTCAGGGATTCGGGCACAGGACGAAGTCGCGGAAGGCGCGTCGGACGGGATGGTCGCCCATCCCCGTGATCGCCGCGCGGATGTCATGCAGGTGACGGGTGGTCATCTGCAGCGGGGGCTCGTCTGGCTGGTAGGTGGTGCGGATCGGGTAGTCCACGCCCGGCTGCCGGGTCATCTCGATGTGGCATCCGAGCACGTGGGTGACGGGGTGGCTGTCGGAGAACTCGATGAGGCGGTCGATGGTCCGCGCGAAGGCGGTCCAGTCCTGGATGTAGAGCCGGCCCGGATAGACCGTGTCACCGGTGAGCAGAAACCCGGTCCACCGGTCATAGAACGTCACCGCCGCTTCATGATGGCCCGGGGTGGCCAGGCACTCCAGCACACGACCGCCGAGGTCGACCTCGGCCACGGCGTCGGGATCCTCGCCGAATCCGAAGTACGCCCAGGCGGTGGCCGGGTCCGCTCCCACCACCGTGGTCGCGGCACGGTCGGAGAACTGGGCGTCGCCCGCGATGTGGTCTCCGTGCGGGTGCGTGTGGAGGACCAGCAGGTGGTACCCGTCCCGCGGGTGTCGCACGAGCCAGTCGGCGACGAGTTCGTCGACCGTCCGGCGCAAGGGGAAGAACTCGGCGGATGCGGTGGCACCGGTATCGATCAACACGGCCTGAGCACGGCCGAAAAGCAGGAAGAGAAACGGCGCTTCGTAATTGATCGCCATGTTCTGCCGAAGAACGAACGTGTGCTCGTCGTACCTGTGGACCTGGATGTCCGGGTCGGTGTTGTGCTTGGCCGACGGCGAGCCATGGATCCATCGGACGTCGAGTGGACGCGGCCGGGGATCCTCACCAGCGAATTCGACCCAGTGCTTGTCCGTCTCCATGAGGACCCTCCGGTGTGTCGCCCTGGCACGCCGAATACGGCGCCCATCTCGTCGAGGGGGCGGGCACCTGCGAACTCCGCGCGACGCTACCACGGCACGCCGGACACGGCGCTCGGTCAGGTTGTCCAGCGCATACGCGCAGGCCGGGCATCCGGTCCGTACCAGCAGCCGTGCACACCGTTGCGGAGGACGACCCCCCGCCACGCGTACTGTCACTCCGCCGGCCGCCCGCCCGAGGCGGTCCCGGGGTGTAGCCGAAGGCGCGGCGGAAGACATCGATGAACGCCCTCGCCGATGACCAGCCGCACCGGCGCGCCACGACCGTGACCCTTGCTGATCCTTCGCGGTCTGGTCGGCGGCGTGCTGACGCTGCCGGTGCTGCGCGCCGTGGAGAAGGCGCCGCGCACAGGTCCCAGCACGCCGGCCGCGGCGGGGCGGGACCACTGGCCTTCGTTCGTGCGGCTTTCGCTCGCGGTGGTCTGCCGGTCGATCGCCTCCGTCGCCATGAGCACCTTCGTCGCCTTCCAGGTCCGGCAGCAGACGGGATGGGGGACGGCGGCGGGAACGCCACCGAGCCCAGCCGCGTCTGACCCGCCCGCGTCCTTCGCGGGCGGGTCAGACGCGCTACCGGTCAGTCGCCGACCCGGACTCGTCGAGTACTTCCCGTGCGGCTTCCAGCGCGGTGGCTCGGTCGTCGGGGACCAACCCGATGCGGGTGCGACGGTCGAGGAGGTCGGCCGCGTCGAGTGCCCCTTCGTGGCGTACGGCCCACAGCAGCTCCGCGCGGGTCACCGGGTGCCCTTCCAGGACGGGCCGACCGAGCCGGGGGTCGGCCGTGACCAGCGCGTGGACGGCCGGTGCCTCGGTGCCGTAGCGGTTGATCAGGCGTCGCGGCGCACGGAGGGCGCCGAGCGCCCGGGGCGGTGCGGCACCGACCAGAGGGAGGGCGCTGGTCGGGGAGGTACCGGC
Organism: Streptomyces sp. NPDC051104; assembly: GCF_040682835.1. Classification (NCBI taxonomy): domain Bacteria; kingdom Bacillati; phylum Actinomycetota; class Actinomycetes; order Kitasatosporales; family Streptomycetaceae; genus Streptomyces; species Streptomyces sp. NPDC051104. The sequence continues at coordinate 73,727 of NZ_JBFBBS010000023.1, forward strand.
GGACAGGCCGTGGGTGGCGACAGCGGCGTCGACCGCGTCCTCGGCCATGCGCCGATACGTGGTCAGTTTGCCGCCCACCACGGTGACCACTCCCTCCGGCGAGGTGAGCACGGCGTGTCTGCGGGAGATGTCGGCGGTGCTCGGCGCCGCGCCCGGGTCCCCGCCCGAAGTGCCGTCCAGCAGCGGCCGCAGTCCCGCGAACGCGCCCACGACGTCGCCGCGGTGGACGGGGACGTCCAGTGCGGAGCCGAGGACGTCGAGCAGGAATCCGATGTCGGTCTCCGGTACGTCGGGCACGTCCGGTACGTCGCCTTCCACGGGTTCGTCGGTGAGCCCGACGTAGACCCGGCCGTCGCCCTGCGGCAGGACGAGGACGAAGCGGTTGGTCTCGCCGGGGATCGGGATGTGCAGGCCGGCCGGCAGAAAGCCCAGGTGGTCCGCGCGCAGGACGAGGTGGGTGCCGCGCGAGGGCCGTATGCGGACCCCGTCCACCAGGCCGCCCGCCCACACGCCGGAGGCGTTGATCACCGCGCGGGCGCGGATCTCGCCTTCCTCGCCGGTGAGTTCGTCCCGTATCCGGGCACCGGACGCGGTCAGTTCCAGCGCCCGCACCCGGGTGAGGATCCGTGCGCCCCGCGCCGCCGCCGTACGCGCGATCGCGGTGACCAGGCGGGCGTCGTCGGTCACCCGGCCGTCCCAGGACAGCAGTCCGCCGCGGAGCCCGGAGCCACGCAGTGCGGGAGCCAGGTGACGGGTTTGCGCAGCGGAGAGCCTGCGCGGTGCAGGCAGTGTGGTCCGCGCCGTGCGTGCCGCCAGACGCAGCGTGTCGCCGGCGCGGAACCCGGCCCAGGCCAACGCCGCCTGGCCTCGGGAGACCAGCGGGGTCAGGGGCAGCACGAACGGCTGGGCCCGCACCAGGTGCGGAGCCGTGCGCTCCATCAGGAGGCCGCGTTCGAGGGCGCTCTCGTGAGCGACGTCGAGCTGGCCGGAGGCGAGGTAACGCAGTCCGCCGTGGATGAGCTTGGAGCTCCAGCGGGAGGTGCCGAAGGCCAGGTCGTGGGCGTCGACGGCGGCGACCGTCAGTCCGCGGGCGGCGGCGTCCAGGGCGGCCCCGGCGCCGGTCGCGCCGAGGCCGACCACCAGGACGTCCACGGGCGCGCCGCCGACGGTCTCAGCCAGTTCGCGCAGGCGGCGGCCCGCGGTCAGGGACGAGCCGGCGACCGGTCGTTGCGAGGAGGCCGGACTGCTGCTGGAGCTCATGGTGTGAGGGTCCTCTCGAGGATGGTCCGCAGTTCTGCGGAGAAGGCCTCCGTGCTCAGCTCGGCGTCGTCCTCGTCGGTCATGGTGCGCAGCGACAGGGTGAAGGACTGGGCGACCAGGAGCAGGGACCTGGCCTGCCGTTCGGGGTGACCGGGGCGTACCGACCCGTCCGCGTGCCCCTCGCGCAGGGCGTCGGCAAGCAGTTCCAGGAGGGCTTCCTGGCTCGCCCCGCGCCGGTCCAGCACGTAGGGGATGAGCAGTTCGGGATCGACGTCCACGATCTTGCGGAAGAGGGGGTGGCTCCGGAAGGCGTCCACGCCGTTGACGAGGCCGTCCACGATCCGCGTGCGCGTGGTCGCCCCTGGCCTTGGGTCGGGCATCGCGCCGGTGGCCGCCTGGATCCACTCCCGGGTCATCAAGTCGCCCACCAACGAGCGCACATCGGGCCAGCGGCGGTACAGCGTCATGCGGGAGACGCCCGCACGGCGGGCCACATCGGTCAGGGTGGTGCGCCGCACGCCGACGGCCAGGACGCAGTCGCGGACCGCGTCGAGCACTGCATCGCCGTCCGAGGCGTTGTGACGAATAGGCGTCATGTGTCACAGTGTAACGCCCTCGGTGGTGCGAGGGGCGGGACTCCTCCGCCACCGCACTGCCGCGACGACTGACTCGCGACGACCGGTGAGGACAAGCGCCATGGACATGCTGTGGAGCGGCTGGGGTGACCCGGCCAGGGCGACACCGCTGCCCGATTCGGTGATCGGGCTGCTGCGCGACCTGCTCGGGGTCAAACCGCGCAGCGCGGAGCCGATTGCCCTGGATGAGATCGCCGTACCCGAGCCGCTCCTCGACCCGGCCGCGCTCCGGGCCCTGCTCACCGCCGTCGGCGGTGAAGAGCATCTGCGCACCGACGCCGAGCCCCGTATCCGGCACACCCGCGGCAAGTCCACGCCGGATCTGCTCCGCATCCGGGACGGCGACGTGAGCGACCTCCCGGCGGCCGTGGCCCTCCCGGCGAGCCACGACGAGGTGCTCGCGGTGCTGACGGCATGTGCCACGCACGACCTGGCCCTGGTCCCTTTCGGTGGCGGCACCTCCGTCGTCGGCGGACTCGCCCCCGAGCCGCGGCGCCCCTTCGTCGCGCTGGACCTGCGCCGCATGAACGCCCTGGTCGACCTCGACCCGGTCTCCCGCACGGCCACCCTGCAATCCGGCCTGCGCGCCCCGCACGCCGAAGCCCTCCTGGCCGATCACGGCTTCATGCTCGGCCACTTCCCGCAGTCCTACGAGTGGGCGACGATCGGCGGATTCGCCGCGGCCCGCTCCAGCGGTCAGGCCTCCGCCGGGTACGGCCGCTTCGACGACATGGTCCTCGGCCTCACCCTCGCCACCCCTTCCGGCACCCTCGAGGCAGGTCGTGCCCCGCGTTCGGCGGCCGGGCCCGACCTGCGCCAGCTCATCCTCGGCTCCGAGGGCGCGTTCGGCGTCATCACCTCGGTGACCGTCCGGGTCCGTCCTCTCCCCCACACGCGCGTCTACGAAGGATGGCGCTTCGACTCCTTCGAAGCGGGCGCAGCCGCCCTGCGGCACCTCGCCCAGGACGGGCCGCGGCCGACCGTGCTGCGCCTGTCGGACGAGACGGAGTCGCTGATCGGCCTCGCCCAGCCCGACGCCATCGGCACCTCGGGCCTGCCGCAGAACGCCGGATGTCTGGCCATCACCGGCTACGAGGGCACCGAGGAGGACACCGCGTACCGCCGGGAACGGGCCGCGGCCGTGCTGCGCGACGGCGGCGGCACCTGTCTGGGCCGGGAGCCGGGAGAGCGCTGGGCCCACGGCCGCTATTCGGCTCCGTACCTGCGGGACGCGCTGCTGGACGCCGGGGCGTTCGCCGAGACGCTGGAGACGGCCGCCTTCTGGTCCCGCCTCCCCGGACTGTACGCCGCCGTCCGCGAGGCGCTCACCGGCACGCTCACGCAGTCCGGCACGCCGCCGCTGGTGATGTGCCACATCTCCCACGTCTACGAGAACGGTGCTTCGTTGTACTTCACCGTGGTCTCCGCTCAGGGCGAGGACGCCCCGGCGCACTGGGCCCACGCGAAGCGCGCCGCCAACGAGGCGATCCTGACGGCCGGCGGCACCATCAGCCACCACCACGGCGTGGGCACGGACCACCGCGACTGGTACGTCCGAGAGGCCGGTCCGCTCGGCATCGGCGCCCTCCAGGCCGTCAAACGCCGGCTGGACCCGACAGGTCTGCTCAATCCCGGCGTCCTCCTGCCCGCCGACTGACCCACCCGGCCCACCCCCAACCCGTCCACAAGCCGTCAGGCGCCTCTGGAGGCACACCGATGCGACAGTTCACCGCCATCGTCAACCCCACCGCCGGCGGATCCACCGGGGTCCCGGTACTGCTCCACGTGGCCCGGCTGATGAGGGAGGCCGGGGCCGAGCTGGAGACGGAGTACAGCCGCAGCCTGGCCCACGCCTGTGAACTCGCCCGCCAGGCAGGGCAGCGAAACCGCGTGGTCCTCGCGGTCGGCGGCGACGGCGTCGTCGGCGGCATCGGTGGGGCCCTCAGCGGCACCGACACGCTCTTCGGCCTGGTCCCGGCCGGCCGAGGCAATGACTTCGCCCGCGCGCTCGGCCTGCCCACCGACCCGGAGGCACTGGCCCGGGTACTGCTGCACAGCGCTCCCCGGTCAGTGGACACCATCGAAGTGGAGTCCGCCCATGGCCGCAGTGTCGTCCTCGGCAGCGTGTACGCGGGGGTGGACGCCCTCGCCAACCGTCACGCCAACCGCTCCGCACTCCTGAAGGGCGCCGCCTCCTACTACGCGGGCGGACTGAGAGCCGTCGCCACCTGGCGCCCGGCCGCCTACCGGGTCACCGTCGACGGCGAGCACCTCGCGCACCGCGGCTACACCGTCGTCGCCGCCAACTCCCCCTACTACGGCTCCGGCCGCATCATCGCTCCCGGCGCCCGCATCGACGACGGACTGCTCGAAGTGGTGATGATCCGCGAAGCACCGCGCCGGCTCTTCTTCACCCTGATGAACGAGCTCAAGTCCGGGGCCCACGTCCACCGGCCCGAAGTACGGATCGCGCAGGGAAGAGAGGTGCGCATCGAGGCCGACCGGGAAGTGCCGTGCGGCGCCGACGGCGAGGTCGACGCCGTCCTTCCCGTCACGGCCCGGGTGCTGCCCGGAGCACTCGCCGTGCTCTGCTAGGGATCCCGACCCGGCTTGCACGCGGCCCGCTTCCTCCCGGCTCCGAAACCGCCCCGGCCGCTGGATAATGGGACAAAGGGGGAAACAACAGGGTCGTGGGGTGAAGAAGGAAAGGCCGCCGTGTCCCGGCCCCCTCACGGTTCGCGGCCGCGCCTGTGTGCGTGTGAGGGGTGGGGTGGGTGTGCCATGTCCGTCCCTTCCGTACCCGAGCCGGTGGTGTCGATGGGCGGGCTGCTGCCGGCCGTCGCCCGTGCCGCGCAGATCGTGGGGCACGACGACGACGTACGGATCCTGCCCGAGGAGGTCGCGGTTCTGGGGCGGGTCCCGCAAGCCAGGGTGTGGGAGTTCGCCGCCGGCAGGACCTGCGCCCGGCGCGCCATGCGAGCTCTGGGGTTGCCGGCCTCCCCGATCCTGATCGGAGCGCATCGCGAACCGGTGTGGCCGCGGGGAATCGTCGGCAGCATCACGCACTGCCCTGGTTACTGCGCGGCGGCAGTGGCGCTGGAGCAGGACCTGGCGGCGGTGGGGATCGACGCGGAGCCTCACGAGGGGCTGCCGGCCGGTGTCCTGGAAACGATCACCTCCCCAGCGGAACGGGCGGCTCTCGAAGACCTGCCCTCGCGGCCCGTCTGCTGGGACCGGGTCCTTTTCAGCGCCAAGGAGAGCATCTACAAGGCGCGGTTCACGCTGACCCGTACGTGGCTCGACTTCACCGATGTGTTCGTCACCGTGCACTCTTCCGGCGGGAGCTTTCACGGGCGTCTGCTCGAGCGCGTCGCCGACGAGACGGTGCCGGCTGGTTTCGACGGGTGTTTCGTGGTGGGCGCCGGCCTTGTGCTGACGGCCGTCACCGTGGCCGGGGCCAGGCCGCTCCAGTCAGGCGTGGGAGACCGGTGACGGCCGGAACGACACCGCCCCTGACTGCCTTGTGGGCACGTCGGTTCTGTCAGGTGCCGAGAGCTTCGCGTCCGGCGCCTACGACCGTTTGCCCGGCGACCGAGCCGACGATGCCGGCCTGGTTTCAGGGAGATCGGTACGGAGTTGCGCGTCGCTCGTCACGACATCGTCGCCCAGGACGGCGTCGCCGTAGAGATCCCGGATCCAGTTGGTCTGGTAGACGGTGTCGAGATAACGCTCCCCCAGGTCCGGCGCGATGGCCACCGCGGTCAGGGCCGGCGTGTCATATCGGGCCAGCCAGTCGATCGCCCCGCTGACCACGGTGCCCGTGGAGCCCCCGAAGAGGAAACCGTGCCTGGCCAGGCGGTGACAGGCCCGGATGGTGTCGGCCTCTTCGACTTCTATCGCCTCATCCACGTACGACGTGTCGAGCAGCGGCGGTTGCATGCTCATCCCCAGCCCGGGAAGCATCCGGCGTCCCGGCGCTCCGCCGAAGGTCACCGAGCCGACGGTGTCGACCGCGACGATCCGCACGGGGCGGTGCCAGCGCCGGAACCAGCGGGCACAGCCCATGAGCGTTCCGGTGGTGCCCGCTCCGACGAACAGCACGTCAAGGCGGGGGAAGGAGCGCGCGATCGCCGGGGCCGTCCGCTGATAGTGCGCCTTCCAGTTGTTCGCGTTGGTGTACTGGCTCAGCCACACGTACCTCCCGCTCCGAGCGCATTGCGTGCGGATGTAGTCGAGGCGAGCACCGAGGAAACCGCCGTGCGGGCTGGGCTCGGTGACGACGTGGACATGGGCGCCGAGTGCCTCCATCAACAACCGGGTCGACAGGTTGCAGCGCGAGTCCGTCACACACAGGAACCGGTAGCCCTTGCTGGCCGCGATCACGCTCATGGCCACGCCCATGTTGCCCGACGAGGACTCGAGCAGGACCGAGTCGGGTGTGATGACCCCTGCCTGTTCCGCGGCCTCCACCATCTCCCTGGCGGGCTTCAGCTTGATGGAGCCGGCGAAGTTGAACCCCTCGCACTTCAGGAACAGCGGCTGCCCGCAGATCGACCGCAGGTCGACGTAGAGGTCCTCCTCGTTGAAGCTGTACGGATCGGATATGACTGGCACGATGGCCTCCGTGGATCGAAGGGCGGCTCGGTGCGCGGTGCCGCCGACCGCTCATCCGTAGCGGTTCAGCTCGTGGAAGAAGTCGTCGATGACGTTCAGTCCTCCGGACTCGGCGACCTGGTCGTAGACGTACTTGCCGACGGCCAGATCGAGCACTCCCAGACCGAAGGGTGAGAAGATCACAGGACGGTCCGGCGGCGGTGTGACGCGCCCGGACATGACGTCCTCCAACGTCCCGTCGAGGAACTGCCGGCTCCCGGTGAGCTGTTCGGTCAGGTGCGGTGAGGTGTCGGCTCGCAGGCAATGCTCCACGTCGTCGACGATGTTGGCCGAGGCGAGCAGTACCGCGGGGGCCAGGTCGCGCAGCGATATGTGCAGCACCACCGGATCGTGCGCGAACCACGCCGGGTCGTGGACGTGGGGACGCGAGGCGACCGTCGCGAAGACCACCAGGTCGCTGAGGCGGATCACCTGCTCGGCACTGTCGTGCACGGTGACGGGCCCCGCGGCCCCCGACTGCTCCAGGCAGCAACGGAAGGCCGTCGCGTTGTCCGGCGACAGGTCGAACACGCCGGTGTTCTCGAACGACCAGCCCGTGCCGGCCAGAAACGTGTGGATGTAACGGGCGATCACACCCGCTCCGACAAAGCCGAGGTGGGTCGGGCGCGGCCGTTTCCGGCTGAGCCAGTCGGCTGCGAGCGCGGCCGACGCCGCTGTCCGGGAGGCGCTGATGATCGAGCTTTCCAGGCACGCGAACGGGTAGCCGGTGTCATGGTCGTTGAGGATGAGCACCGCCGATGCCCGCGGAATGCCGGCCGTGACGTTCTGGGGGAAGCTGGAAATCCACTTGAGGCCGTCCACCCGTGTCTGACCACCGAGCGACGCGGGTAGCGCGATGATCCGGGAGGACGGACGGTCGTGGAAACGCAGGAAGGAGGACGGCGGGTTCACCGAGTCTCCTGCGGCGTGCAGCCGGTACGCGACCTGCACCAGCTCCACAATGTGCTCTTCGCGCCCCTGCAGGGCACGCTGCACCTGCGCGCCGGAGATGACGGCGAAGGGAGGCACCCGTAGAGTCCCGGACGGGGTGAGCCGGGTGGCGGGCGAGCAGGTGGTGGTCATCGCGTCATCACCTCCACGGTCGGCGAGCAGTCGGCCAGGTGCACCGCGTCGGCCAAGGCGACCATGACGTCGCGCGGTCCTTCGTAGGCCTCTCTGCTGTGCGCGGTGCGCAGGTTGTCGACAAGCAGCAGGTCGCCGTCCTGCCACGGTTCGCACACGGTGTGGGCCTGGTAGACCTCGTTGATGAGGTCGACGGTGTCCCGTGAGATCGCATCGCCGTTGCCGTAACGGGTGTTGAACGGCAACCCGTCCGACCCGTAGAGATCCACCAGGTATTCGCGTATCTCCGGATCCAGCGTCCATTCGCTGAGAAACGCTATCTGGTTGAACCAGCAGCGCCGCCCCGTGAGCGGGTGACTGATCACGGCGCTGCGGCGTTGCCTGGTGCGCAGGCCGCCGTCGGGTTGCCAGGCGAACTCGATGGTCGCGGCACGGCAGTAGTCTTCGACGGCTGTGCGGTCGTCGGTTCCGAACGCCTGGGTCCAGGAGGCGCCGATGTCGTCGTTGTAGTTCCGGGCGAGCAACCAGCCCTCGTGCTCGAACCGCTCGACGAGTGCCTCGGGCAGGGCGGCGAGTACGGTCGGCGAGTCGGCGAGGGCGGTCGCACCGCCACGGCTGGGCGAGACCAGGCAGGCGAACTGCATCAGGCTCGGGAACCGCAGCGCGTAGCTGAGCTCGTGGTGCATGCACATCGTCCGGTTGGGCGGCCACGTCGACGACGAGTACACGCCGGTGCCGTAGCTGCGCCGTGCGGCGAACGCCTCCGTCTCGACCATCAGCCCGGTGGCCAGTCGGCTGAAGACGGACGCGGTTCCGGCGACGTCGTGCAGCCCCAGACCGCGCACCATGACGGCACCGTGCTCGGTGACCAGGCTGCGCAGCAGGTCCCGGTGTTCGGCGGCCCAGCGGTCGGGCTCGTCGGTCGGGCCGGTGGTCACGATCGGTACGGGGCCGAGCCGAAGGTCCGGATCGACCGGTCGTGTGGTGAATGAGGACGACATCTCGCATTGCCTCCAGCGGTTCACGAAACGGTCGGGGACGACGCGGCTCGGGACGACGCGGCTCGGGCGTCGAGCAGGCGGGCCAGATCGGCGAGCACCGGATGGCGGGTGAGGTCTTTCAGGGACACCGCGCGGTCGAGCCGGATGGCGAGTTGGAGCGCTGTGAGTGAGGTGCCGCCGCCGTCGTCGAAGAAGTGGGCGTGCCGACCGATCCGGTGCTGCGGGATGCCGAGCACCGCGGCCCAGGCGGCGGCCAGGCGCTGCTCGGTCGGTGTGCGCGGTGGTTCGCCGATCTCGAACGCCGCTGCGGCGGAGGTGTCGTGAGGTCCGGTGTGGTCGAGTTCCCCGGCGAGCGATGCCAGGGCCTTGCGGTCGACCTTTCCGTTGCCGGTCAGTGGGAGGCGATCGCGCCAGTGGAAGGCCGAGGGGACCATGTAGGCGGGCAGCTGCCTGCTCAGGTGCTCTCGCACGGTGTCGTCATCAGGCGGGTGCTCACCGCAGCAGAAGGCCACCAGGCGCCGGCCCCGATCGCCCTGGGCGACCGCGACGGCGCCGGCGCGCACGCCGGGCACCTTCAGCAGGGCGTTCTCGATCTCTTCGATCTCGACGCGGAATCCGCGGACCTTCACCTGGCTGTCCCGGCGGCCGAGGAACTCCAGCTTGCCGTCGGGCAGCCAGCGGCCGTAGTCGCCGCTTCGGTAGAGCCGGTCGCCGGTGCGGTAGGGGTCGGTCGTGAACGACTGGCGCGTGCGCTCGGGATCGTTGACGTAGCCGCGGCCGACGCAGACTCCGGCGAAGACGATCTCGCCGGGTGCGCCGAGCGGCACCAGTGACAGGTTGTCGTCGACGACGCGGACCCGCACGTTGTTCACTGGACGGCCGAGCGGGATCCGGTCGGTGTCCGGCGCCTGGTCCATGACTTCGTGGTTGGTGTCGTCCGACGTCTCGGTGAGCCCGTAGGCGTTGACGAGCGTGATCCCCGGCTGGGCGCGGAACCAGCGCTCCACGAGGTCCTTCTTCAGGGCCTCGCCGGTGACCGACACGCACCGCAGGTCCGGCAGCTCACGCGGGCACTTCTCCAGCGAGGACAGCACGGCGTCGAGGTAGGAGGGCACGGCCTGCAGGACGCTGACGCGGCCCTCGGAGATCGTGTCGAGGTATCGCGGGACGTCCTCGATCACCTCTTGGGGAACCAGCACTGTGCGACCGCCGGCCACGAGCGCCGCCAACAACTGCCACAGGGAGATGTCGAAGCACTGAGGCGCCGTCTGGGCGACGACCTGGCCCTCACTGATCCGCAGGTCGTCGATCTTGGCGTGGATGTGGTTGAGCATCCCGGCGTGTTCCAACATCGCTCCTTTGGGCTCGCCGGTGGAGCCGGAGGTGAAGAAGATGTAGGCGAGCTGGTCCAGGGGCACGTCGAGGTCCAGGTCGCCGGCCGCGTCCGTCGCGCCGTAGGCCGCCTCGACCAGCAGGGTCCGCACCCCGGGCCGTGCGTCCACGGCTCGCGAGAGGGTGGTGGTGCTGCCGGGCTCGGTCAGCACCAGCCGGCACCCGGCACGCGAGAGCATGGTCGCGATGCGGTCGGCGGGGAAGTGCGGCTCGACGGGCAGGTAGACACACCCGGCCTTGAAGACGCCCAGGACGGCGGCCGCCCAGTCCACGTTGCGTTCCGTCACCACCGCGACGACGTCCTCGCGCCCCGCCCCAAGCCCGAGAAGGGCCCGAGCCACGTCGTTGGCACGCTCGTTGAGTTCGGTGTACGTCCACTGCCGGGTCCCGTGCACGATGGCCACGCTGTCGGGGTGGTCCCGTACACGCTGCTCGAACAGGGCGTGGACACAGCGCTGCGGAAGCTTTCGCCGCGGCCCGGCGAGACCGTCGAGCTGGAGGCGGACCTCCTCCGCGGACAGCAGGCTCTGCTGCCCGTGCGGGGCGGCGGGATCGGAGGCCATCAAGGTCAGGGCGGTCAGGTGGTAGCCCACGATGCGCGCGGCGCACGGGGCGTCCACTGCATCGCGTCGGTACCGCAGCCGCAGGGTGTGTCCGCTGTCGGTCCACGTGGACATGACCTGCCATACGGTGCCGGCGGGGAGCTCGCGGAGCTCAGCAGCCGTTGCGGCATCGGCCTCTCGGTCGGCCGGGAACGCGGCGAACGAGGCTTCGCTCCGGGGACCGGGCAGCTGCAACTCGCGCTCAAGGTCCTCGACCGGGGCTTGCTTGTGCGCCAGCAGGTCCATTTCGGCACGCCGGGCTGCCCGTACCAGTGCCCTCCAGTGGGGGTGATCGGTCGTCAGCCTGCACGGCAGCGGCCGGGCGCCCGGCTCGGCGATGTAGCCGGTCGTGACGTTGTGCTCGCCGGACAGGGCGCCCAATACCTTGGCGTGCGCCGCCAGCAGGATCGAGCTGAGCGGCACGGCCGTGTCGTCGGCCAACCGGCGCGCTGCGGCCATGACGTCCGGGGGGATCGGCACCTCGTGCTGTGCCACGCCCGGCACCGGGGTGAGCGTCCAGCGCGGAACGGTGGTGAACCCGCCGCGGGTCAGGACGGACCGCCAGAACTCCTCGTCCCCGGGCTGGAGCACAGGGGCGTTGGGTGCGAGGGTCATCGGCTGCTCCTTCCCGCGTCGTCGTGGCCCCGCTCCAGCTCGCGGGCCGGATTCCCGCCCCACCGGGAGTTCTGCGGGACCACCTCTCCCTTCATGAGGAAGGAGTCCGCGGCGAGCACCGCCCCGTCGCCCAGCGTCACGCCGTAGTGGACCAGGGCACCGACACCGATCGTGCAGCCACGACCGAGAGTGATGCTCTCGGACTTGAACGTGCCGTCCTCCTGCGAGTGGCACTGGATGATGCTTCCCGCGTTCAGGATGCACGCGTCGCCGATGGTCACCATCGGCCGCTCGGTCACGTAGCTGCCGTCGTCGAACACCCGGTGCCCGATCCGGACGCCCAGGAGCCGCCAGATCACGTTCTTGAACGGAGTGCCGTTGAACAAGCGCAGATACGTCTCGGACGGCACCTTCCAGTACCGCTCACGCCACCAGAACCGGGGATCGTAGATCGAGCAGTACAGGGCACCTGGACGGCGCGCCGCGGTGACGAGACGCTCGACCAGCACGAAGTACACCGCGGTGAAGACGACGACGAGCACATCGGCGAGTGCGATGGCAGGCGCGCCCAGCCGGGCGTAGGTGTCGGCCGCCCCGGCGGCGAGCAGGGCGGCACACGTGAGGTAGATCCACCGCGCCAGCAGGAACCAGCCCATGGTGGCCGCGTTGTGCTTGTTCTTCGCCGCAAGGCCACGGCGCAGCTCTGCTCCGCTCCTGGACCGGTCGAACCGGCTGTCGCGCAGGACCGTCCTGGGGATCTCGAAGCTGGGTGAGCCCAGCAGCCCCACGCCTTCCCGGATTTCTCCGTCGACAGGCACCATGACCTTCGTCGCCAGAAGGCAGTTGTCACCCGTGCGTGCCCGCGCCGGATAGGCGATCCGGTTCCCCAGGAAGCTGTGCGCCCCGATCGAGGCCCGGGATACCTGGAAAGCGGTGCTGGAGAAGTCGGCATTCACGATCGACAGGCCGTCGGCGACCATCGTTCCGCTGCCGACGGAACTCATGAACGGCGTCTCGTGCCTGACTTCCATGCCGAAATTCGACCCCGTCTGCTCGATGCGGGAGAAGTCGTAGCCGATGGCGCGCAGATAGTGCACGATGCAGGAACTGTCACCGAACAGACGCGTGAGGATTCGCCTGTTGGTGAGCCGCGAAACGGCTCGGTGGACGGAGTGGCGCCATCCGTACAACGGGTAGTCCCGGCCCGGTACGACGGCGCGACGGAGCACATGGGGAAGAGCGCTGACGAGCAGCAGGCCGAGGATCACGCCGCCGAGGACGAGCACGGCGGCGGCCACCGCCACATCACGGTAGAAGGCGCCGTTGGTCAGGACCGCCGGGCCCGGCTCGATGACCGAGTGGAGTTGCGGAATCGCGACGAGCAACATGATGGTGCCACCGACCGCGAGCGGCACGTACACAAGGAAGGCGGTCGCCAGTTGCAGTGCGCTGTGCAGGGCTCTGCGCAGCGTGGCGTGCGGCGTCTCGCCCACGACCTGGAAGTCGGCCTCGGTCCGCTGTGCGGGGGACCCGTGCCAGCGCTCGCCCTCCGGCACCGCCTGCCCGCTGTGCAGCGAGGAGGCATGGCCGAGCTGGGCTCCGTCGCCCAGCGCTGTCCCGATGTCCATCACCGTGGCTTCGCTGACCAGCACCGACTTCCCGATCGTGACCGGGCCCGGCTCTATCACGCCCGCTCGGGCGCGGTAGCAGAGGAAGAAGGAGTCCTTGCGGATGACGGTGCCCTCACCGATGGTGAGCAGGTCGGTGCAGACCGGCACGTTGCGGGAGAGGATCACGGCACCTCGGCCGATGTCGGCGCCCAGTGCCCGTAGATAGAACACGTACAGGGGCGAGCCGACGAACAACGTCAGCGGGTTCATACGGATCAGTGTCCTCACGACCCAGAAGCGGACGTATCCCAGGGACCATATCCGGATCTGCCCCGGCTTCCACCGGCCGATGAGCGTCCACTTCACCAGGATCGGAAGGGCGCACAACGCCACGAAGACGGCACCGCCGAACAGCACCGACCGCACATACACATCGAGCAGGCCCGACCTGGCGGAGATCCACTCGTACCCCCAGGCGGTGGCCGTCGCCGCGACGTAGGTGTAGCCGAGGAAGGCGAGGGCCTGAAGGATTCCGCACAGGACGTAGTCCGCCATGCCGGCTGTGTCCCCGAGCCGGGCGCCCGTGGTCTGCGGCTCCCGGGCAGGAGCCTGGGCGGGCGCGGGGGGTGTGGGCGTGGTGCCGGGCACCGCTGCCGCCAGACTTCGAATCGTGGGGTGTTGATAGATCTCCTTCATCGACACCGAGGGCAGGTCCGCCCTCTTGCGCAGCCGCGCGCAGAAATGCGCCATCACCAGGGAATCGGCGCCCAGGTCGTCGAAGAAGTGACTGTCGGCCTTCACCTGCTCGATGCCCACGACCTCGGCCAGCACCTGCGCGAGAGCCTGCTCCATGTCCTCGGCGACGAGCGGTTCGGCCGGCTCTCCCTGTCGGGTTGCCTGGAGAGGCGGGGAAGGCCCCGCATCAGGCGGTGCTTCGTCGACGGCAGCCTGACCCCCTGGCCGACTGTTGCCTGCTGCGCTTCCGCGTGCGCCTGACGCGAGTTTCGGTTCTGACCCCATGCCTTGTATACGAGTCACACGCACTGGCGTATTGGATGTTCGTGGATTTTTCTCACATTCCGGGCATGTGTCTCGTCCAGCAGAAGGAACAGGGCGGGTGAAGGAGGGTCCGCGCCGCCGCCCCCACGAGTCGAAGGCGCCCGGCTCGCCCTGCTCGGCCGCAGCTGAGCTCGGCCGTTCACCACCGCACATGGCGCCCACCCCCTACGCCTGGTGGGAGGCGTCGAAGTGGGCCGTGGCGAGCACCCTGCCGTCGGACGACGTCAACCGGACGCCGGTCAGCTCCGAGGGATCGACGGGGGCCGGGCCGCCCCAGTAGCCGTAGCCGTCGTGCAGGGCGAAGCTGCCGACCCGGACCGAGGTGCCGTCATGGCGCTCCAGCTGGAGCGAGGCCGCCCCGCTGTACGGAATGCCGGCGTCGGCGAGGTCGACGGTCATGTAGACCCAGCCCGGAGAACCGGGATGGGCGAAGACCTCACCCGTCGACTGACTGACCCGTGGGGACGTCAGCCCCGCCCAGAGCATGCGCGCTCCCGCCTCGGCGGGGCGCGAAGGCCCGGTCGTGACGCCCTCGATCGCCGTGCCGACCGCCCAGCCCCCGAACCCGAAGGCGAGGGCCAACGCGGCCATGGCAGAGGCGGCCCTCAGCCGGACCCGTCCCCGCAGGCGGCGGCGCGGGAAGCCGGACCCGCGGGCCTGCGGACGCCCCTCGCGCACCGGCACGCCCTGCGTCAGCACCTCCGCCACCCGGGTCTCGAACCCGACCGGCGGCTCAGCGCACGGCAGCAGCCCGATCAGCCGGTCGCCGACGAGGGTCAGCTCCTCGACGTACTCCCGGCAGTCCGCGCAACGGTCCAGATGGGCGACCGCCCCGGCCCGCTCACGTGCGGGCAGCACGCCGAGAGCCAGCTCGGGACCGTCCTCCCGCAGCTGCTCGCAGGTCACGTCACGGCACATGGTCGCCTCACTTCGGAGACGCGAGGGTGGTGCGCAGCTTTCCCATCGCCGCCCTGATGCGCGTCTTGGCGGTGCCCAGCGGGATCTTCTCCCAGTCGGCGATCTGCTGGGCCGTCATTCCGTAGATGCCCGCCATCACCAGGGCACGGCCCTGTTCGCGCGGGAGTTCCGCCACGGCCGCCCGCAGCCGGGACGACGCCTCGTCGGCGAGGGCCCGGTGCTCGGGCGTCTCGCTGACGACGTCCAGCATCGCGTCCAGGTCCTCGGGCGCCACCGGCTCCGGCCGCCGGGAACGGACGGCGTCGATGGCAAGGTTGTGGGCGATGGTCGTCAGCCAGGTCATCACCGACCCGCGGCGCGAGTCATAGATCTGCGCATGACGGCACGCCCGCTCGAACGTCTGCTGGGCGATGTCCTCAGCGAGCTGCGGATCCCCGGTGACGGCGATCGCGACACCGACGACCCGGTCCTGGAACCTCCGTACGAAGCCGATGGCGAGCTCCGGATCACCGGTGGCCAGCCCGGACAGCAGAGCCTCGTCCGGGAGACGGCCCACGGAAAACCGGAACCTCTGCACATCAGTAGATACGGTCCGCAGGGGCCACGGGATTGCACGGCCGCCGCCCCGCACTCCCAACGGGTCGCTGGACCTGCATCCCGAAAAGTCGCGACCGAGGTGACCACCGACCTGCTGTGTCGTCCGGCGGCAGCTTCGCAGGTCCCGCGGAGGACAAGGTGCGGGTCGTGGAGGAGCTGACCCGGGCCGGCGCCGGCGCCCCGGTCCGGGTGCCGCGGCGGGCCGTGTGGGCCGTCCGTGCTGTCGCTCGGGTCACTGCGGGCGCGTGGTTCACGGTCGGCGTGTGCGCGGGCCACGGAGCATCGACGACGGACGCCAGCGGTACGAGCATCACCTGCGCACCGAGCGGCAGCAGGTGGCGTTGGACCTACTCCTGACCGGTGGCGGCAGACCGCACGGCCGCGGCCGGCCCTGGCGCTGCCTCAACGGCGACGCTCTGCCAAGAGATGCAGGCATCATCGGTGCGAGCTGGTCCCGGCCGGGTCGCGACTCGCCGAACAACCAGGTGACGCAGGGCGGCACGGCAACTGATAACGATCTTGGCGTACACCTTGTGTGACAGCTCGCCGTCCTTAGCCTACGGACACGGCATTTCTCTCAAGCCGCCGCAGAAGGACACGTCTGGCGCCGGAACTCGACGACGAGCCCCTGCGCCGACTGCTGAAGTCCCTTCTGGCGACCACCAAGACCGGCACGATCGCGACGACGGACCTGTGCATAGCCCAGATGTCCCGCCTCATGAACCAGGACACGGACGACTGGGACCGCCGCACCCACCGCATGTCCGTCCTGGCGGACTACCTGTCCACGTCGTATCTGCCGTCGGCCTGGGCCACTCGTGAGCCCCGCAACGCGAACGCGCTTGTCCTGCACGCATGGACGCGGCTCGTACAAGGCCGCTCCCAGGGGCACCTGGAGGACGCGGCCAAGGTCACCGAGAGCTGCTTCCGGGCCGCCGAGCTCGCACCGGAAGACCCCGCTCCCTGGGTGGTGCTGCTGGGAGTGTCCCGTCTTGAACTTTGGAAGCAGCAGCAGGTGTTCGCCGTGTGAACGAGGTGCTGGCACGCGACCCTTGGAACCGCGAGGCGTACCTGAGCATGCTGCGCTATCTCAGCCCCGAGGAAGCGGGCTCGCGCATCCAGGTGCTGGAGTTCGTCGACGCCCTGTGCGCCCGCATGCCCGCAAACGCGCCCTGCGCGGCAACGGAACTCACCTCCCAGGTCCTGCAGTACCACGCCGTCCTCGCGCGAGGCGGAATCGAAGCGCTGGTGGCGCGCAACCACTGGTCCCACGGGGCTGCGGCTCAGGCTCTCGACCGTGCGGCACACACCTGGGTCCAGCCGGCGTTCTTCCGCCATGCCGCAGCACTTGCCGACCTGAACCTCCTCGCTTACGCGCTGACGGCGGCCGACCGATGGCAGGAGGCCCGTCCGGTCTTCGAGGCACTCCGCGGCACGGTCACCGGCTGGCCCTGGCACACCGGTGGCGACCCCCTGACCGAGTCCGAGCAGGCACAGAGCAGGGCCGCCGCGTGACGAAGCCCTCCCGAGGCCATCATCGGTCGTGGCAACTGCTCGCCCCGGCACGGGCGGCGACCGCGGCCGCCACGATGGCGACGAGCCAGGTCGTGCCGTCGATCAGTTCGCGCGCCGCGTCCAAGTGACCGCTGTGGCAGACGACTTCGGTGAGCACGCGGATCAGGTTGTGCCGTACGTCAGGCAGCCGCCAGGTCGGCCAGATCTCCACGGGCCAGGCGGCGGGCTCCTGTTGGTCGTGCTGGACGACGGCGAGGTCGAGGACGAGCTGGTGCCGGACATGGTGGAGGTGCTGACCTCGTTCTGTGCCCGCCTGTACGGGCGCCGGTCGGCGAAGAACCGCGCCCGCAAGGACCTAGAGGCCGCCCGGCATGGCTGACCTTCGTTCGATCAATCCGCCGTTTGTTGCTCTCGGGCCGTCCGGTGTCGCGATCCGCACCGGCCTCAAGCACTTCACCAGCGAGGATGACAAGGTGCTGTGCCTGGTAGGCGCGCACCTCGGCTCCCTCGCCTCGAAAGACCTTAAGCTTCGAGGAATCGACGACGGACCACCGGGAGAACTCTGCGTATGACCAGTGCCACCCCTCTGCCGCGGCGCGCGTGTTCAAGGCCGGCGTCGCCGTTTCCACAGCCGTACTCCTCCCCGCCGTGACGGCGTCGGCCGCATCGGCGACGGAGCGCGCGGGACTGCGCGGCCCCGAAGGCGAGTTACGTGATCTCGAACAGCGGTACGCCGCCCGCCTCGGCGTGTACGCCCGGAACGTCCGCACCGGGCAGGTCGTGGCCCACCGGGCGCAGGAGCGGTTCGCGATGTGCTCGACGTTCAAGGCGTTCGCCGCGGCGGCGATCCTGCGCGACCACGACCGCTGCTCGCCGTTGGACAAGGTGATCCACTATCCACCGGCGGACCTGCTTCCCAACTCTCCGATCACCGAACAGCACGTCGACACCGGCATGACGGTGGGCGACCTGTGCACGGCCGCCATCCAGTACAGCGACAACACGGCGGGGAACCTCCTGCTGCGCCAGATCGGCGGGCCGGCCGGCCTCACCCGGTTCTTCCGCTCGGTCGGCGATCCGGTGAGCCGGCTCGACCGCTGGGAAACCGACCTGAACACCGCCGTCCCCGGCGACCTGCGCGACACCACCACACCGGAGGCGATCGGCAGGAGCTTGGAAGGGCTGACGCTGGGCAGGGCACTGGCCGGCACCGATCGCCGGCAACTCGTCACCTGGCTCAAGGGCAACACCACCAGCGGCGAGCGGTTTCGCGCCGGGCTGCCGCAGGACTGGGTCGTCGCGGACAAGACGGGCACAGGTGACTACGCGACCGCCAACGACATCGGCGTGGCCTGGACGAGGAACACGCCGATCGTGCTCACCGTGCTGTCTTCGAAGGCCACACAGGACGCCCCGGTCGACAACACGCTGATCGCCTCAGCGGCCCGCATCCTGGCGCGCACCCTCGCCAGGGGCGAGTGACGTACCGCCCCGCTGCCAACGGTTCAGGGCGCGGCGGTCGCCCCGATGCAGGGGCACCGTGGGGCAGTTACCTCTACGACCTGAACGCACTGACCGCGGTGCACGCTTCGCGGTGCCGGCGTCCCCACCGCGGCCGCCGGCACCACTCCTCAGGCCGGCACCTCACGATGCCGGAGGCAGCCTGTCCGTCAGCGTGTCGGGAACGAGACGGCCTACGAGGCTGACGCGGAGGCCGAGGTGCTCGGCAGCGGAGGCAGGGGCACGGTCGGCGTGGGGGTCGGGCTCGGCGTGGCGGTCGGGGGTCGGAGTCGATCGCCTGCACGAGGTCGTCGATCGCCTTCTGCAAGGCGGCCAGCGCATCGCTCGCCGGGTCCGCGGCCACAGCTGCCGACGTCTGTGCCCGGAACTGGGCGAGGGCGTCCTGCGCGGCGCTGCCGAGCCTCTGGGCCTCGACGGCGGGCAGTCGGCCGTTGTCGGCCTCCAGTACGGCGTTGGCCAGGTCGGCGACCGGGGCGAGCCGGGGGTCACGAAGGCTCTTGAGCTGTACCAGAAGCGCGTCCGCGCCGACGACGGATGTGCGCGGAGAAGCCGCATGGCTGCGCTCGCCGGCCGAGTCGCCCGCCACTGCTACGGGGCCGGCGATACCGACCAGGAAGGCGGCGCAGAGCACGGTGCAAGCGGTACGTCGTGTGGGCAGACCGCACATGGGTGTTCCTTTCGGTGAACGTCGGATCTTGAGCCCACCGTGTAAGAACTCGTGGCCCTGTGCAACCGATCGGTCACCCAGCCAGCGGTCCCGCCATCGCCGCATCGTGCCTGATGAGGTGGCCGGACAACGCCCACTCATTTCGCGGACCTGTTCGGCGGAACGGCACCGGCCGACCCTCCCGAGACACCACCTCCATTCGAGGCTGCTGTTTCACGTCCGGGCGTCCGCAGTGGTACGGCCGGACCCAGACGGCGACGGTCCGGTCCGGACCGGGTCGCGGTGGGGCCATGCCCCCGGTAGGCGGTTACGGGGATGCGAGCGAGGCGTGCCTGAATGCCGGGTGCACGGCCAGTGGGTTCAGGCGCCGGCGGCCGTGACGACCGCGTCCGTGGCGAAGCCGAGGAGAAGACCCATCAGGATGCACCAAGTGGTGAGGGTCTTGAGTCCGGTCCTGCGGGCGACGGCCAGCAGTTCGATGACCACGTAGAGGATCGACCCGGCGGCGAGGCCGAGGAAGGCGATCGACAGGGTGTCGTCGACCAGGTGCTGGCCGACGAGTGTGCCGAGGAAGGTGGGGCCGCCGCCGATCAGGCCGAGCCACAGCAAGGTGGGCCATGAGGGGCGCTCACCGTCGGCGGCCAGGGGGGCGACGATGCCGAAGCCCTCGGTGGCGTTGTGCAGGCCGAATCCGATGATCAGCAGGAGGGCGAGGGAGAGTTCGCCCTTGGCGGCGGAGTTGCCGATGGCCAGGCCCTCGGCGAAGTTGTGCAGGCCGATGCCGGTGGCGATCATCAGCGCGAGGGAGCCGGCCTGGCTGCGTGTCCTGGGTGCCAGTTCGGCGGTGGCGGCGGCACCGGGCCCGGCGGGCCGTGCGGCGGCGGTCCGGCGGCGGGTGATCCAGGCGTCGTAGTGCACGAGCCCGGCGAGTCCGATCGCCAGGCCCGCGGCCAGGGTGGCGCCCCCGGACGCGACCGTTGCCCACTCGTGCTTGCCCAGCGCCTCGTCGACCGGCTCCCAGGCATGGGTGAGAACATCCCACACGAGGAAGGTCAGGATGCCGATGGCCACGGCGTTCAGGGCCGCCTTGAGACGGGGGGTGGGGGTGCGCAGGCGGCCGATCGGGAGGCCGAGGTAGATGGTGAAGCCTGCGATCGCGCCGAGCAGGGCGATGTTCGCGCTGGACATGGGGAAGCTCCGGTCTGACGTGCGGGGACGCGCTGAACCTAAGTCAGGCGAGCCTTACCTAACAACTCCCGGAGGCCGACTTCAAAGAAGCTTGGCGATGTCATTACCGAGTGGTGCGGCAAGCTGTTCGCACCCTCCCCCAGACAGTCGGTAGCAACGCAGGGCGGTCCTCAGCAAAAGAAGCGGGATTTCGACGGTTTCACCTAATCTCCTTGGCGATATGATGGAGCCGTGGGACTGGATCACACCTCGCTGACCACCCTCGCCGCCCTCGGCGACGATCTGCGCCGCCGTATGTTCGAGTTCATCCGGCAGGAGCGGCGCCCGGTCACGCGCGAGGAGGTGGCCGACAGCGTCGGGATCTCCCGCAAGCTGGCCGCGTTCCACCTGGACAAGATGGTGGCGGTCGGCCTGCTCCACGCCCACTACGAATCCCCCGCCGGCATCCGCAAGGTCGGCCGCAGGCCCAAGGTCTATGAGCCGATGGTCGATGCCGTCTCGGTAAGCATCCCCGAGCGTCGCTTCGGAATGCTCGCCGACGTCCTGACCGAGGCCGTCCTGACCGAGACCGAGGCCGAATCAGCCCGTGACGCCGCGCTCCGCGTGGCATACCGGCGCGGGGAAACCCTGGGCGGCGCCGAACGCACACGGACACGCCCCGGGCGGGTCGGCGCCGAGCGAGGGCTGAGCCTGGCCGCCGACACGCTCGAGGAGTTCGGGTACGAGCCGGAGCGTGCCGCTCCCGCCCTTTTGCGGCTGCGCAACTGCCCCTTCCACCCCCTGGCGGCCAAGGCTCCGGAACTGGTCTGCGCCGTCAACCAGGCTTTCCTGGCCGGCTATCTGCACGGCCTGGGAAGCGACAAGACCACAGCGGTGCTGGCCCCGCGACCCGACGCGTGCTGCGTCGAACTGCGCGCGGACGGCGCGCCAAAAGGCCCCTCGGCACCGGGAACCGCCTGCGCGCGGTGAGCCGGCGGCAGGACGGACTGCGCGGAGCATCCTTCGTCGATGCCGTGTGCTGTCCGTCGTCGACCGGGGGACCCGACGCCGGGTCCGGCCGGGGAAGCGCCCCACGTACGTGCTCGCGGGAGCATCTCATGGTTACGAAGAGTTTTATGCACCGGGCTTCGGCTCCCGCGGAACCGGCAGTCCGGCAGACCGTCACAGCGAGGTCATCCGCGTCCGACTTCGGACTCCTGCTCATCAGGCTGACCTTCGGACTGCTGATGGCCGGGCACGGCGCCCAGAAACTGTTCGGGCTCTTCGGCGGCAAGGGCCTGACCGCGACCGGACAGGCGCTCGCAGCCCTCGGTTACCGCCCGGGCAAGGTCTTCGCCACGATCTGCGGTCTGTCCGAGTTCCTCGGCGGCCTCGGTCTGGCCGTGGGGTTGCTCACCCCGCTCGCGGCCGCCGCCCTCATCGGCGTGATGATCAACGCCATGGCGACCGTGACCGGCGCCCACGGCCTGTGGGAGACCGACGGTGGCGTGGAGTACGGCGTCTGCATCGCCGTCGTCGCCCTGGCCGTCGCCGCCATCGGCCCCGGGCGGCTGGCCATCGACCGGCTCTTCCGCTGGGGTGCGGGCGGCTGGGCCGAGGGTGCCTTCGCCCTGGGCCTGGGCGGAATCACCGCCGCCATCACGCTCAGCCTCTGAGTCTCCGGGGCAGCCGTCACCTGCAACCCGTGAGCGGAAGCTCAAGTCCGGTCCGCGGGTGGCGGCGTCAGCCCTGACCATGCCGTCCGACGCGCGCCTGACCAGGGAAGTCGCTGACCTCCGCACACCCGCCGTGAGTTCGTGCGCTCAGAACGCCGACGGGTCGATGGCGGCGTTGGTGGCGGAGTGGTGAGGAGCCACAGGACTCGCTGCCGGACCCGCTGCCCTCCAGCCCGTATGCGCACAGGGGTTCCTCTCACCTCACGGGTCTGGGTGTCTTGACGACCTGCCTCGATAAGACCAAGATTTGTTGGTGCAATAGGAGGTCGCGATGACCGGGGCGCCGACCGGTCAGGGCAACGAACGGCAGCGCGGCGGTCGCGACGGAGGCCACGCGCCCGGTGCCCAGTGCGAAGCAGTCGTACAGCGGACAGCAGTCCTCCTCGGTCGCCGCCCCGCCCTTCAGCGCGAGGCGCCGCAGGGCCCGCCGCATGTCCTTGGCGGTGTGACGCTCGAGCGCCGACTCCAGCCGGACTCCAGCCGTTCCCAGGGCACATCGTCCAGCGCCTCCAGCGCCATGCCTGCCACTCACGCCCCCGTGGCCTCGGCCGATCGGCCCGGCGGACATCCTGCCTTCGAAGGGCCGCCGCTGCAGGAAGTCGAGCGGCGTACCGGCCCGAGGCCTGGGCGGCTCGCGCCGTGTCCGGGTCCGGCGCTGGGACCAGCGCCGCCCCACCCACCATGAGGTACCGGTTCCCCCGATTCGCTCCGACGTCTGCCACTGCCCTTGAAGCGTCGGCCGGCCCTCGTGACCGATCAGGATTCGAGAAGCACCGGTCACCGAGGCCCGCCTAGGGTGACCTCCACGGATTCCAGCATTCCTTCGAGGATCGCGACGACGTGGACGCGGCGGGATGCATTGATCTCGGTCGGCCCCGCCGATCCGCCCGGCACGGGGAAGGCCGGCCGTTACGCTCGAAGCCGGTCTGATCGAGCCAGGCGATCCCCACGGAGACCGCGAAGGCGGCCCGCCCGACAGATGGAGACACCATGAGCATGGCCACGAGGACGGACACGCAGTCGCCTGCGCCGCACGTCGCCGACAGCCACGATCTGATCCGCGTGCACGGCGCGCGCGAGAACAATCTCAAGGACGTCAGCGTCGAGATACCGAAGCGCCGGCTGACGGTGTTCACCGGCGTCTCCGGCTCGGGCAAGAGCTCTCTGGTGTTCGACACGATCGCCGCGGAGTCGCAGCGGCTGATCAACGAGACCTACAGCGCCTTCGTGCAGGGCTTCATGCCGACGCTTGCCCGGCCCGAGGTCGACGTCCTCGACGGGCTGACCACCGCGATCATCGTCGACCAGCAGCGCATGGGTGCCGACCCCCGCTCCACGGTCGGCACCGCGACCGACGCCAACGCGATGCTGCGCATCCTCTTCAGCCGGCTCGGGCAGCCGCACATCGGCTCTCCCCAGGCGTTCTCCTTCAACGTCGCTTCGATCAGCGGGGCGGGCGCGGTCACCATCGAGCGCGGCGGGAAGACCGTGAAGGAGCGGCGCGACTTCCAGATCACCGGCGGCATGTGCCCGCGCTGCGAAGGCCGGGGCATGGTCACCGACATCGACCTCACCCAGCTCTACGACGAGACCAGGTCGCTCGCCGAGGGTGCGCTCACGATCCCCGGCTACAACGCGGGCGGCTGGAACATGCGGCTCTACAAGGACTCGGGTCTCCTCGACCCGGACAAGCCGATCCGCGACTACACCGAGACGGAGCTGCACGACTTCCTCCACCACGAGCCGACCAGGATGAAGATCAGCGGTATCAACATGACCTATGAGGGGCTGATCCTTCGGGTCCAGAAGTCGTTGCTCGCCAAAGACCGGGAGGCGATGCAGCCGCACATCCGGGCGTTCGTGGACCGGGCGGTCACCTTCACCGCCTGCCCCGACTGCGACGGCACCCGGCTGAGCGAGGCGGCCCGGTCGTCGAAGATCAAGGGGATCAACATCGCCGACGCCTGCGCGATGCAGATCAGCGACCTGGCGGAGTGGGTCCGCGGCCTGGACGAGCCGTCGGTGGCCCCGCTGCTCGCGAAGCTGCAGCACACGCTCGACTCGTTCGCGGAGATCGGCCTGGGCTATCTCTCGCTCGACCGGTCGTCGGGCACGCTGTCGGGCGGCGAGGCGCAGCGCGTCAAGATGATCCGCCACCTCGGCTCCCCACTCACCGACGTGACCTACGTCTTCGACGAGCCCACCACAGGCCTGCACCCCCATGACATCCAGCGGATGAACAACCTGCTGCTGCGGCTGCGGGACAAGGGCAACACGGTGCTCGTCGTGGAGCACAAGCCGGAGGTGATCGCGATCGCCGACCACGTCGTCGACCTCGGCCCGGGCGCCGGTACGGCGGGCGGCTCCGTCTGCTTCGAGGGCGCCGTCGAGGGCCTGCGTGTCAGCGGCACCATCACGGGCCGCCATTTCGACGACCGGGCCGCGCTCAAGGACACGGTGCGCAAGCCCACCGGCACTCTGGAGATCCGCGGCGCGACGACGCACAACCTGCGGGGCGTCGACGTCGACATCCCCCTCGGGGTGCTGGTCGTCGTCACCGGCGTCGCCGGCTCCGGCAAGAGCTCCCTCGTCCACGGGTCGATCCCCGCCGGCGCGGGTGTGGTGTCGATCGACCAGAGCGCGATCCGCGGCTCCCGGCGGAGCAATCCCGCAACGTACACGGGACTCCTCGACCCGATCCGCAAGGCGTTCGCCAAAGCCAACGGTGTGAAGCCGGCGCTGTTCAGCGCCAACTCCGAGGGCGCCTGCCCCACCTGCAACGGCGCCGGTGTCATCTACACCGATCTGGCGATGATGGCCGGGGTCGCCACCACCTGCGAGGAGTGCGAGGGGAAGCGGTTCCAGGCATCGGTGCTGGAGTATCACCTCGGCGGCCGCGACATCAGCGAGGTGCTCGCGATGCCGGTGGCCGAGGCCGAGGAGTTCTTCGGCGCAGGCGAGGCGCGCACGCCGGCCGCGCACGCCATCCTGCACCGGCTCGCCGACGTCGGGCTCGGCTACCTCACCCTCGGCCAGCCCCTCACCACGCTGTCCGGCGGCGAGCGGCAGCGGCTCAAGCTAGCCACCCACATGGCCGAGAAGGGCGGCGTCTACGTCCTCGACGAGCCGACCGCCGGCCTTCACCTCGCCGACGTCGAGCAGTTGCTCTGCCTGCTCGACCGGCTCGTCGACTCCGGCAAGTCGGTCATCGTCGTCGAGCACCACCAGGCCGTCATGGCGCACGCCGACTGGATCATCGACCTCGGCCCCGGCGCCGGCCACGACGGCGGCCGCATCGTCTTCGAAGGCACACCCGCCGACCTCGTCGCCGCCCGCTCCACCCTCACCGGCGAGCACCTCGCGGACTACGTCGGCAACTGAGCGGGGCGCTCGCGACAGCGTGAGACGGGTTCCCTCCTCCTTTCACATCTGACCGGCTCTCGCCGATCACCGCGAGTTCGCGATCGCACAGACGCCTCTGGCCGCCGCACGGGCACCACCTGCCCGCCCTTCCCTGCGGCGGCCAGTGCGGCGTTCTTCCGCCGACGCCGCGAGTGTCCGCCTCGGACCGAGCCGTGCGGGGGCGCATCGGCGACATCGCACGGCCACGAGTTCGTGACGAGCGTTGACAGGTACGGCTCCAGGGGCGCAATCTCATCCCGCAATCACTTGCCAAAACGATTGGGCAGAGCATGGGCAGGCGGATCGGGATCAAAGATGTGGCGGCGGCCGCCGGAGTCTCCGTCACGACCGTCTCCCACATCCTGAACGAGGTCGAAGGCAAGCGGATCAATCCCGAGACCCGGCAGCGCGTCATCGAGACGGCCCACAGGCTGGGGTACGCGCCCAACGGCCTGGCGCGGGGGTTGCGGCTGAAGCGGTCGAACACCGTCGGCTTCGTCAGTGACCAGATCGCCACCACCCCGCACGCCGGGCGGATCATCCTGGGGGCGCAGGACGCCGTCGCGGAGCACGGCCTGCTGCTGCTCATGCTGAACACCGGCGGCGACCCGGAACTGGAGCGCAAGGAGATCGATCTGCTGCTGCAGCGCCAGGTCGACGGAGTCCTGTACGCGTCGATGTACCACCGGGTCGTCGAGGTGCCGGAGCGGCTTCGCACGGTGCCCACCGTGCTGCTGGACGCACGCTCGGACGACCTGTCCATGCCCTCGGTGGTTCCCGACGAGGTCCAGGGGGGCTACACGGCGGTGCGTGAACTGGTGCGCCATGGTCACCGCCGGATCGGCTTCGCCACCAACGTCGACGACATCCCGGCCACCCACGGACGCCTCGAGGGATATCGGCGCGCCCTCACCGAAGCCGGCTTCGCCCACGACCCGCGGCTGGTCGTGGCCGAGACCTCCGACGCCACGGGCGGCTACCGCGCGGCGCTTGCGCTGCTGAGGGCGACACCGCGGCCCACCGCGCTGTTCTGCTTCGCCGACCGGATGGCGATGGGCGCCTACCGCGCCGCCGCCGAACTGGAGCTGTCGATCCCTGCGGACCTGTCGGTGATCGGCTTCGACGACCAGGAGCTGATCTGTGACGGCTTGTTCCCCGGGCTGACCACCGTCGCCCTGCCGCACTACGAGATGGGGGCGCGCGCAGTCGCGCAACTGCTCGCGCTCACGGGTGCACCCGGACGGGAGCCTGGTCCGGTCACTCAAGAGATGCTGCCGTGCCCGCTGGTGGCACGGGCATCGGTCGCTCCGCCGCCCCGACTCTGACCCCGGAGACGGCGAAGCACCACCGATACAGGCGGCCGCGTCACCGGCCGCCGGCACGGTCTGCCAGGACCGTGCCCCGTCCTGGGCGACGAGCCGACGCCGGCCGGTGAGGTCCTCGCCGACTTCGAGGGCAGCACGTACACCAGCCCCATCGGCGACTGGACCACCACCGGCGACGCCTTCGGCACAGGACCGGCCCGGGGCACCCTGCCCGGCCAGCAGCAAGTCTCCGGTCACCTCGGCGACGGACTGGTCGACACCTTCCTGGACGGCGACGCCGCCACGGGCACGCTGACCTCGCCGGCCTTCACCATCGACAAGAAGTACCTGGACTTCCTCATCGGCGGCGGCTACCACCCCGCCGGCTCCGACGCCCCCACTGCGGTCGAGCTCCTCGTCGACGGCGCAGTGGTGCGCTCCGCCACCGGCGCCGACGCCGAGCACCTGAACTGGGCTTCCTGGGACCTGTCCGACCTGCATGGCAAGCAGGCCCAGATCAGGATCGTGGACGCCGAAACCGGCGGCTGGGGACACATCAACCTCGACCAGGTGGTCCTGTCCGACACCCGGGCCAGACCCCGCTCCACCGAGACCGGCGTCAACCTGCTCATCGACGGCAAGGTCGTCCAGAGCGCCACCGGCTCGCACTCCGAGAACCTGGACTGGGCGTCCTTCGACACCACCGCCTACAAGGGCAGGCAGGCGCGGATCCAGGTCGTCGACGCCGAAACCGGCGGCTGGGGACACGTCCTCGCCGATCAGTTCACCGCCGCCGACAAGCCTGCCCTGTCCGCCACCCGGCGCGCCCACTGGCTCGACTACGGGCGGGACTTCTACGCCGCCAACTCCTGGAACGACGCTCCCGGCGGACGACGGGTCATGGTCGCCTGGATGAACAACTGGGACTACGCCGGGAACATCCCCACGAGCCCCTGGCGCAGCGCCGACACCTTCCCCCGCCAACTCTCCCTGCGGACCGTGAGCGGCAAGACCCGGTTGGTCCAGCAGCCGGCCGGCGAACTGGCCACCCTGCGCGGCACCGACGTCCGGGTGCCCACCACCACTGTCACGGACACCACCACCCCGCTCGGTGTGCGCGGCAGCACGCTGGAGATCAAGGCTGATCTCACCGCCGGCAGCGCGACCCGATTCGGCCTGGACGTCCGCACGGGCGCCGGGCAGCGCACCCGGATCGGCTACGACACCAGCACCGGTGAGGTGTACCTGGACCGCACGGCATCAGGCGCAGTCGACTTCGATCCCACCTTCGCCGTCACCGAGCGGGCCCCGCTCGCACTCGAAGGCAAACCCTTGCACCTTCGCATCCTCGTCGACGCGTCCTCGGTCGAGGTCTACGCCGAGAACACGCGCGGCGAACAGGTCGTCCTCACCGACCAGATCTACCCCGACCCCTCCAGTACCGGCGTCGACGTCTTCGCCGAGAACGGCACCGCCACCTTCAGCGGCACGCACGCGTGGCAGCTGAAGTCCATCTGGCGGTGACAGCCTCAAGTTCGGGCTGCCGGCGGCGACGGGCGCAACGCCTGACGCCGGCAGCCCGAACATCCGATGGAGCCCCGACTCGCCGAAGCCATGAGCGAGCAGCTGCCGTCCGATCCCCGCGAATTCGGTGAGCCAGTCGCGTCGTGGTCCGCTGCGGGCCCTCCGGAATCCATGACGGCGGCCCCAGAACGCGGCCTGAACGGCGTGGAACTGGGCCCAGCGCCGGACGTGCGCGCGATCGACTTCCGCCGTCTCGGCGAAGATGTCCAGGACGCGGTGGACAGCCCGACGTAGGTCGTCCGCTTCGAGCAGCGTCAGGGCGCGCGACTTGAGCAGCGTGCCGCCGTCGTAGGCGGGATCTCCCGCACACCCCTTGGGATCGACGGCCAGCCAGGGCTCACGGTCGCCACGCAGGATGTTTCCGGCGTGGAGATCGCCGTGCACGAGAAGGTCCGGCTGGACACGACCCAGATCTCGGACGGTCGCGACGGCGGTGTCCACGACAGGACGCGGCAAAGCGTGAGCCAGGTCCCGGGCGTCCTTGCGCAGCCGCTCCTCCCAGACATCGGCCTGCTCACGCAGCCGGGGCAGACCGGGCGGGGCGGAACAGCCAGCCGGCGACTGATCCGCCCCGCGACCGTCACCACCTCATCGCCGTCTTCGACCTCCGCCAGGGTCGACGTGTGGACCCGCTCGAGCAGCATCGAAACGGTCGTCGTCGCGCTCGTGCAGCAGGACGGCTCCCCGTCCACCACAGGCCACGAACGCATCCGGCTCATGGACGTTGCCGGGATGAGGAAACGACACCTTCACGACTGCTGTGGCGCCGTCTCCCCGTCGGACCGGGACGATGATCCCGACACCCCCGTGCACGACCTCGCCGTCCAGCCCACATCCCCAGCGCCGCAGCAACTCGTCCACGATCCGGGGCAGTTCGGCGAGCCATGCCGCTCCCACCTCACCTTCGCGCTCCACCGTGGTCCGCGCGAACGTTTCCGGTACCTCGATCATTCGGGAACCTTATGCGCCTGCGTGACACGGACGCCGAGCACGGGCGGCCGTTGTCCGCGTGCGTGAGGGCAGTCCAGGCGTTGAAGCAGTCGTTCGAGCCGGACGGCCGATGCGCTTCGGTGTACGTCTGGGTGTTGGACATGCTGATGCCGAGCCGCTTGTGAAGGCGCAATACGCCCGCAAGCGGATGGCACTGACTTCACCCGAATGCGCGTCAACGCCCATGGATAATTTGGTCATACTTCAGGATGATCAAACTGTCAGACTGAAGGTCAGGACTATGGAGGTAAAAGTGCGTCAGCACGTGAAAATCGGAGTGGCAACGGCTGTTACAGCCCTCGCCCTGTTTGGTGGTGCCTCACCGGCCAGCGCATGTTCAGAAGCCGATACGGACCCCGATCAGGCGAACCTGGCCAACAGCGACCTGGCCGAGCAGCTCACCTGCCAGGTCGGCGAGGGCAACAAGAACATCACGATCAATCAGACCAACAACATTTCGATCGGAGGCGATCTCGACGGTGATCTCAGCGATTTCATCTTCCCTCCGGAGCTGGACTGAGGTCCTGTGCACGGCCAGTTAGAGGAATCGTTTTTCTGCGGTCCGGCTCAGAGGCGTCCAATGGCTGCCTTGCTGACAGATCCAGGCAATGGCCGACCGGATCCGGCTCGCCCACCGGGCGGATCAGCAGCCGGCCAGGACCATGAGAAACTGCGTTTCCGCGTCGTCCCGCCCCGCGCACATTCTGGGGACCGCGTTGACGGCGGCCAGGGCTCGGCACCATCGCAGCACACGATGGGGAGACTGGGCGGGAACCATCCTCGCCAGTTGCTCGAGCCTCTGCTCCAACACAGCGAAACCTGTAACTCCCGCAAGTACCCAGTCCACGGCGTCGAAGTCCGCGTCGCCCCACGCGGGCCTCGGATCGATCGCCACCATGCGGGCACCCGGACCGGACAGGACGTTGGCCGGGTGAAGATCACCATGGACAAGTCCCACGGGACCACTGGTGGCGAGTTCCAGGGCCACTGCCCGGGCCTGATCGAGTACCGCCGGGGGAAACAGACCGTCCACGCCCGCTGCCGCCAGCCTTCGCCACGCCCGCTGCCGCCAGCCTTCGATCGGTCAAGTGGAACACGAAGTTGATCCGGTGTGAGAGAGGCTGCAGTACCGAGTGCTCCCCCGGCACGGGAGCAGAGCCCCGAAGGTCCCGCAGCAGCGCCGCGACCCCGGGCAGGTTCCAGGCGAGCTGCCGCACCGGCACCCCCGGCTCGACGTTCTCCAGCAACAGGGCACCGGCGTCGAGGTCGTCGGCCAGCAGGGTGACAACCGAAGGCGTCTGCGCCCAGGCCCGCAGGGCTTCGGCTTCCTCTCGGGCGATGGCGGGCTGCGGTGTGAGTTTCAGCCACGCCGAGGTGCCCGTGTCACGTCTCAAGCACCGGAACACCCGCGAGGTGCCTCCCCCGCCGGTGGCGACGAGATCCAGGCTCCAGCGAGCAGCGAGTTCGCCGACGAGAGCCGGCAACTCGTCACACCAGGCCGACACCTCGGCTCCGAACCGCACGACAAGCCGTTCCCGGGCCTCCGGCGCGACACAGGCCAACTCTCTCAACACGTCCCCCACAGGTGGTCGATGCAGTCGTTCGCATCCTAGGCCTGACGAAACCGCAAACAGTTCTTCGCGAAGAAGTGTTTGCGAAGAACCGTTTGCGGTCTAGAGTGCGCGATATGACTGACACAAGCGCCGGGCCGGACGCCCTTCGAGTCGAAGGAGACGCGGTTGTTCTGGATGCCAAGGGGCTGCGCGCCCTGGCGCATCCAGTGCGCGTGCAGTTGGTCGGGCTGCTCCGGAAGTACGGCCCGTCGACCGCTACCCGTCTCGCGGAACGGCTCGGCGTGAACTCCGGCACGGCCAGCTACCACCTGCGCCAGCTCGGGGCGGCCGGCTTCGTCGAGGAGGACACGGCACGCGGCAACGCGCGAGAGCGCTGGTGGCGTTCCGTGCATCAGGCGACGGAACTCAACGACCGGGACCTGGCTGACCGAGAACCCGAGGCCACACTGGCCTACCTGCAGTCCGTCGCCGCCACTTACACCCTTCGCACCCAGCAGACGCTGAACGAGCTGCAGACGATGCCGCGTGCCTGGCGGGACACATTCGACATGAGCGACTGGGCGCTGCGGCTCACACCCGAAGAAGCTCTCGCCCTGCGCGAGGAGCTGAGGGCCGTCATCGCCCGCTATCGCCGCGATACGTCGGAGGCGGCCGCGAGTGCCCCCGACGGAGCCGAGCGGATCGGTGTCGTCACGCATCTCTTGCCCGAACTGGACGCTCCCCCACCGGAGTTGCCTCCCGGTCCTGAGACGGTGACAGGAGCGGAGACATCGTGACCGAGAGTGTCCCGGGCGCCGACGGCATACCCAGCAGGCGGTCCTTACGCCCGCTGGGCGGGGTACTGACCGCCATCGCCGTGTCGCTCACCGGTACGCGGGTCTCGGCCGTCGCACTGCCCTGGTTCGTGCTCGTCACGACTGGCAGCGCCACCCGGACCGGACTGGTCGCCTTCTGCGAGATGACCCCGTACGTGGTGGTCAAGGCGTTCACCGGGCCACTCGTGGACCGGATCGGTCCGCGGTCCGTCTCCTGGACCACCGATCTGGCCAGCGCCACCGCCGCCGCCGCGATTCCCCTGTTCCATGCCCTGGGCCTGCTCTCCTTTCCGCTCCTGCTCGCCCTGGTCGCGCTCATCGGCGCGGTCCGCGGCCCCGGCGACCTGGCCAAGGAGGTGATGGTTCCGGAGGCAGCCGAGCGCGGCCGGGTGCCACTGGAACGAGCCACCGGTCTGGCCGGTGTGACCGAGCGGCTCGCGTCCACCATCGGCCCTGCGGCCGGCGGCTCCCTGGTGGCGCTGCTCGGCCCCCTGTCGGGTCTTGTCGTCAACGCGGGCTGCTTCGCGCTCGGATCGTTGATCATCGCGGTGGCGCTGCCTCGCGGCATGGGGCATGCGGTCGAGGAAACCCCGTCGCAAGCCGGGGCGACGGGACCGGGTTACTGGCGGCGGTTCGGCGAGGGCTTCACCTTCCTTCGAGGCGAGCTGTTGCTGCTCAGCGTCATCGTCATGGTCGGGATCACCAACCTCCTGGACGCGGGGTTCACCACGGTGCTCATCCCTGTCTGGGCCAGAGAGTCCGGCAACGGGCCCACCGCGATCGGCATGGTGGGCAGCGTGGGCGGGGCCGCTGCGGTCGGTGGCAGTCTGGTCGCCGCGATGGCCGCGCACCGGCTGCGGCGTCGGGTTGTGTTCTTCACCGGATTCCTGCTGGCCGGGGCGCCGAGATTCCTGATCCTCGCCTTCGACGCACCGATGGGGGCGGTACTGGCCGTGTTCGCGGTCAGTGGATTCGGTGCCGGCTTCCTCAACCCGGTGCTGGGGGCCGTGCTCTTCGAGCGGGTGCCGCGCCGGATGCTGGGCCGGGTCAACGCGCTCGGCGACTCGCTGGCCTGGGCCGGCATCCCTCTGGGTGGGCTGATCGCTGGGGCGGCGGTGGCCTCCGCCGGGCTTGTGCCGGTGCTCCTCGCCGGTGGGGCCACGTACTTCCTCACCACCAACCTGGCCGGGCTGCGGCCGGAATGGCGCGAGATGGACCGCGTGAGCGCGCGAGGCGCCCGGGAACCGGGACCCGAGGACGACGCCCAGTCGAGCGGTGCACATCTGACGGCATGACGTCTGCGGGACGGGAGGGGCGCAGATGCTGCCGGGCGGCCGTATCGCCGTACGCGGCGCGCCGCCGCTTCTCAAGGGGCTGGGCTCGTCCATCCGCAGTGGACGACGAAAAGGGAAAGGCAAGGAGGTCACCCACTCCTTGCCACTCTTAACGTATAGCGCACTGGGGGGCTTGCGGCAAGGCCCCCGTCGTACCGCAGAATCGTCGGCCGAAGGTCAGATCCTGCGGAAACGGGGGAATCACGAAGTGCGTGTTCTTTTGATGAGCTATGGGTCGCGCGGGGACGTCGAACCCGTGGCGGCACTCGCGCTGGCACTCCGCGAGCTCGGCGCCGAGGCGCTGGTGTGCGCACCACCGGACGAGGAGTTCTCCGAACTGCTGGGCGGTGTCGGTGTGGAGCACGTGCCGTTCGGCCCGTCGGTGCGCGCGCTGGTGAGCGGGGCGAAGCCGCCGTCCCCCGAGGACGCCTTCCGGGTCGCGGCCGAGCTGGTCGACGCCCACTTCGGCCCGGTCGCCGAGGCGGCCGAGGGATGCGACGCGCTGGTCGCGACCGGCCTGATGCCGGCCGGCGCGCGGTCGGTGACCGAGAAACTCGGGATCGGCTACGTCTGCGCGTGCTTCCACCCGTTCTCGCTGCCGTCGGCGCACTACCCGCCGCCGGGACGGCCGGGCAAGCCCTTCCCGCCCGGCGAGACCGACAACCGGGTGCTGTGGGCCCTCGACGCCGAGAAGGTGAACGCACTGTACGGCGAGGCGCTCAACAACCACCGGGCCTCGATCGGCCTGCCGCCGGTGGCCAACGTCCGCGACCATGTCTACACCGACCACCCATGGCTTGCGGTGGACCCGGTCCTGGAGCCGCGGCTGGACCTCACGGACCTCGACGTCGTACCGACCGGCGCGTGGATCCTGCCGGACGAACGCCCGCTGCCGGACGAGCTATTGACGTTCCTGGAGGCCGGCGAACCGCCGGTGTACGTGGGCTTCGGCAGCATGCGCATGCACGGCTCGCCGGACGTCGCCCGGGTGGCCATCGAGGCGGTCCGCGCGCAGGGCCGCCGGGTCCTGGTCGGGCGGGGCTGGGCCGACCTGGCGCTGATCGACGACCGGGACGACTGCTTCGTCGTCGGCGAGGTCAACCACCAGGCACTGTTCCCACGGGTGGCCGCCGTCGTCCACCACGGCGGCGCGGGCACGACCACGACGGCCACCCGGTCCGGCGCGCCCCAGGTGGTCGTACCGCAGATCGTGGACCAGCCGTACTGGGCGGGCCGGGTGGCCGACCTGGGCATCGGCGCGGCACACGACGGTCCGACCCCGACCGTCGAGTCGCTGTCGGCCGCGCTCAGGACGGCCCTGACCCCCGGGACCCGCGCACGAGCGGCCGCCGTGGCCGGCACGATCCGCAGCGACGGGGCGACGGTGGCCGCGAAGCTTCTGCTCGACGCGGCGGGCTGAGCCGGACCGTTGGCGAACCACATCGGAGCGGATGACGTGAACCCCCTGACCTCCAGCGCTTTCGACCTTCCCGACCACCTCTCGCCCAAGGGCGACCCGGCGCTGATCGCCCGCGACGAGCGGCAGTTCACGGCCATCGCGGAGAGCCTCGAGCTGACGATCGCGGAACTGTCCGACCGTCTCGACGCCGAGCTCAAGGCGCCCGGCGGCACGGGCCAGCAGGCGATGGACCGGGACATCGAGGTCCACCGGCTGAACGGCCGGCTGCGCACCCTGCGCCGCTTCGGCCTGGACCTGTGCCTCGGGCACATGGTCCGCGCGGACGACCCCGACCCCGTGTACGTCGGACGACTGGGCCTCACCGACAACGAGGGCCGCCGGCTGCTGGTCGACTGGCGCTCCCCGGCGGCCGAGCCGTTCTTCGCGGCGACCCACGCCAACCCGATGGGCCTGGCCAGCCGCCGCCGGTATCGCTGGACCGGCGGCCGGATCAGCGACTACTGGGACGAGGTGTTCACCGCCGACGGGCTCGAAGGGCACGCGGCGCTCGACGACCAGTCCGCGTTCATCGCCAGCCTGGGCACCAACCGGTCGGAGCGGATGCGGGACGTGCTGGCCACCATCCAGGCCGACCAGGACGCCATCATCCGGGCCGGATCCCGGGGCGCCCTCGTCGTCGACGGCGGTCCGGGCACGGGCAAGACGGTCGTCGCCCTGCACCGCACCGCCCACCTCCTCTACTCCGACCCCCGCCTCGGTCACCGTCGCGGCGGCGTGCTGTTCGTCGGCCCGCACCGGCCGTATCTGGCGTACGTCTCCGACGTCCTGCCCAGCCTCGGCGAGGAGGGCGTGCAGACCTGTGTCCTGCGGGACCTCGTCGCCGAGGGAGCGGGAGCGGCGGTCGAGACCGACCCGGAGGTGGCCCGGCTGAAGTCGTCCGCGGACATGGTGAGGGCGATCGAGCGGGCCGTCCGGTTCTACGAGGAGCCGCCCGCCGAGGGAATGACGGTCACGGTCGACTGGTCCGACATCCGGCTCACCGCCGACGACTGGGCCGAGGCCTTCGAGGCGCCCGAGCCGGGCACTCCGCACAACGAGGCGCGCGACCAGGTCTGGGAGAAGCTGGTCGCGATCCTCAGGGACAAGTACGACGGCGACGTCTCGCCCGACCTGTTCCGCAGGGCGCTGCGGCAGGACGAGGAGCTGAACGCGGCCCTCGGCCGCGCGTGGCCGCTGCTCGAGGCGGCGGACCTCGTCGGAGACCTGTGGTCGGTACCGGCCTACCTGCGGATGTGCGCTCCCTGGCTCGGTCCCGACGAGGTCCGCAAACTGCAGCGCGCGGACCCCCAGGCCTGGACGGTGTCCGATCTGCCCCTCCTGGACGCGGCACGGCAGCGGCTCGGCGACCCGGAGGCGTCCCGGCACAGGCGCCGGCAGGAGGCCGCGGTCGCCGCCGAGCGTGAGTACCGGGCCCAGGTCACCGAGAACCTGCTCAGGACCGATGACGACTGGCAGCGCATGCTGATGACGATGCTGACCGGGCAGGACCTGCAGAACAGCCTGGTCGACGAGGACGCGCTGCCGCGGACCGAACCGGACCTGCTCGCGGGCCCGTTCGCGCACATCGTCGTGGACGAGGCTCAGGAACTGACCGACGCGGAGTGGCAGATGCTGCTGCTGCGGTGCCCGTCCCGGAGCTTCACCATCGTCGGGGACCGCGCCCAGGCCAGGCACGGATTCGCGGAGTCGTGGCAGGAACGGCTCGAGCGGATCGGGTTCGACCGGATCAACCTCGCCTCACTGAGCATCAACTACCGGACGCCGGAAGAGATCATGGCGGAGGCCGAGCCGGTCATCCGGGCCGTGCTCCCGGACGCCAACGTGCCGACCTCCATCCGCAGCAACGGCGTCCCCGTCGTACACGGGTCAGTTTCGGATCTGGGCTCGGTCCTCGACACCTGGCTCGTCGCGCAGGCCGACGGGATCGCCTGCGTCATCGGCGACCCCGCGTTCCGGGAGACGTCCCGCGTCCGGTCGCTGACGCCGGAGCTGGCGAAGGGGCTCGAGTTCGACCTGGTCGTTCTCATCGACCCGGAGGGGTTCGGCAAGGGCGTCGAGGGAGCGGTCGACCACTATGTCGCGATGACCCGATCGACCCAGCAACTCGTCATCCTCACAAGCTCCTGACGTCGGCCGGACGAACGCCCGCTCCGGCCGAGTCGGTGAGCATGGCGGCAGGTCCCGGGCGCGCCGCCCGGGACCTGCCGCTCGTTCCCGGGCTGTGGCGCAGCTACGGTGTACATGGGCTTCGGCGTTGTTCGCTGCGCCGAAGGCTCGGTGGCGGCCGCGGTTGCCGCTCGTTCTGGTGGTCAAGACGGTCGTGCTGGGCGGTGGCGCAGCGGCCGTCCACGGAGTCGGGCACCACGTTGCCGCAGTGACCATGGCGGTCGTCGGCATCGTGAACACGGTGGTGGCCAAGGCGTTTCGCCGCACCCCGGCAGCCCTGCCCGCAGGGCAGGGGCCTGCCGCATGCTCACCGGAGTCCCGTTGAGGGCTCACGCACCTGCGGACAGAGCGGTCTTGCGAGCCACGCCCCCGTAGAAACCTATTCCGCCGGATCTTGTCGGCGGCGAGGTGTCCGGGCGCCGGAACGGGACCTGGGCCAGACCGGCTCGACCAGTTGGAAGCCGTCGAAGAACCGCGGCGTTGGTCCAGAGCGGTGTGCAGATCCTCGCGCAGCGGGCGGTTCCCCTTGTCTTCCGCGAAGGGGACCCGGCCTACTACGCGCGTTTCGGGTTCGTGCCCGGCGGAGAGCTCGACTTCCGCAAGCCGTCCCTGCGTATCCCCGACGCCGCCTTCCAGATGATCAGGCTCCCGGCGTACGAGGAGTGGATGACGGGAACGCTGGTGTACTCGGAGCTGTTCTGGCAGCACGACGCAGTCGGCCTCCGAGATGCCGACGCCTGACGCTGACCTCGCACATTCCCTGGAACTGCGCCCATGGCGGGCGGGCCGCCCAGACACGCGGCTACGAGCCGGTCAGGCGCAACCGCGGCAGCGAAGGCCGCCATTCGGACCACGGACCGGCCCCTTCCGGTGATTGACGGACGACTTGCGAGCGGAGCAGGGGTCGCAGGGGTACGGCGTCTGCGGACAGCAGATGTTGCCCCGGACTCGTGAGGAGAGCAGCGTGTACGCAGCCGTCAGACGGTACGAAGGGGTGACCGATCCGGCCGAGGCAGGGCGCCAGGTGAGTGAGGGGTTCGTGCCGATCGTCCGCCGGATCCCGGGACTGCTCGCCTACTACTGGGTCGACGCCGGAGACGGAGTCATGATCTCGACCACTGTCTTCGAGAGCGAGGAGGGGGCCGAGGAATCGATCGAGAAAGCGGCGGCCTTCGTGCGGGACAACCTCGCGTCGCTGCTCCCCAACCCTCCCCAGGTCATGTCCGGCCAAGTCGTGGCTTCCGCATAGCAAGGAGGCGGCAGCCGATTGACGGCGGCCCGCTCGCGCGGTTCGACGGCAACCCCGGTGCTGGTCCCACTTCACGGCGCGGTTCAGCCACCGACGCTCGATGCACGGGTGTGAACGTCGTGGTCGGCGCCGGAGCCCAGTAGGCCTGTTGCCTGATCGGCACGTGCTGCCGGAGCGTCACCGGTCACGGTAGGGCGGACGACCGGTCAGAGGCACCACCAGGTCTTCTCCCACCGCGTCGACCTCGGCGCTGGGCGGCCGGCCGGGCCCCTGAACCGGTCGCCTATCGCCGCCTCGACCGCCTGCTTCGCGTCCTTCGGCGCGAAGCAGGCAAAGGACAGGAACCAGGGCAGCACCGTGCCGGCGTGCCCGCGCCACTCGCCCGCGGGTTCTGTTCCTCTCGAGGCTCGGTCGGCGCCCGGTGCCCGGTGGTAGGGCAGGTACGTGGCGCCCGCTAAGAACTCCTAACAAAGTGAGAGGTTGACCAGTCGGCGCCAGCAGATGATGCCGCAGGCCAGGCTGAGGAAGGCTTCGTGGATGTCGTCGCGG